>JAQCDI010000056.1 GCA_027620595.1 Bacteroidota bacterium
GGTTGTACAGCAGCAGGCCGATCTGGGCCAGGTTGTAGGGCCCGGCGTACCGCTTGCACGGTTCCAATCAACCGATGTGGCCGAGATCCCGGTTGCGCTGCGTCAGGAAGAAGTGGACCTGTTGGGACCCAGCGCCGGACGTGGAGCCCGGGTTCGCCTTGTGGATCCAGCACGGGATTCCGGGGCTGGATGGGAGGGTCGGGTGCTGCGAAGCGAGGGGATGATTGACCAGGCCACGCGTACGGTCCGCGTCGTGGTGGGCGTCGATGACCCACTCAATCGGGTGCCACCGTTGCTGACGGGTGCATTCGTTCGGGCAGAGATCACAGGACGCGAGGCAACCGGGGCCGTCCGGATTCCCCGGCAGGCGTTGCGCGAAGAAGATCGGGTCTGGGTTCAGGAAGCCGATCGCTTGTCCATCCGCACGGTTCGGGTGCTGGCCGACGATGATCAGCATGTCCTGATTGCCGAAGGTCTCGCGCCGGGAGACGCGGTCATCATCAGTTCGCTTTCCGTGGTTACGGAAGGCATGCTCATCCGCGCAGCAGACGCCCGATAAGCCCCACAGGAGGAACCCATGAAAGGAGCCATTGCATGGATGGCGCGCAACAGCGTGGCCGCCAACCTCTTGATGCTGTTCATCGTGCTGGTCGGATTCGTCAGCGTGTCCACCATCGTGCAGGAAGTGTTTCCCGAAGCGAGCCTGGATGCCATCCAGATCCGCGTTCCCTACCCCGGAGCTTCCCCTGAAGAGGTGGAGGAGTCCATCGTGCGACGGATCGAGGAGCAGATCGAGGCGGTGGACGGGATCCGCCGCATTTCCTCGGTGGCTGCCGAGAACGTCGGAGTCGTGACGGCTCAGCTGCGGTTCGGCGAGAATGTGACCCGGGTCCTGGACGACATCAAGTCCGAAGTGGATCGCATCACCACCTTCCCCGTCGATGCCGAAGAGCCGGAGGTGGCAGAAATCACGACCCGCCGGCAGGCCATCCAGTTGGCCATCCACGGGGACGTGCCCGAGCGGAGCCTGAAGGAGCTGGCGCACCGGATGAAGGACGATCTGACCTCAAGGGCCGGCATTTCCTATGTGGCCGTGGCCGGAACGCGGGAATACGAGATTTCGATCGAGGTCAGTGAAGAAGCCCTTTCGGCGTATGGGCTGACGATCGACGCCGTCACCATGGCTGTGCGTCGGGGCAGCATGGAGTTGCCCGGTGGATCCATCCGGGCCAGGAACGAGGAAATCCTGGTCCGGACTGAGGGACGCAACTACACGGGTGCGGATTTCGAGGCGATCGTGGTGCGGGCCCTGCCCGACGGGACGCAGCTCCGCGTAGGGGATGTGGCCACCGTGCGGGACGGGTTCGAGGAGTCTGATCTCATCACGCGCTTCGACGGCCAGCCGACGGCGCTCCTGCAGGTATTCCGGACGTCGGACGAGCGCGTGCTCGACATCGTCGAGGAGGTGTATGCCTATGTCGAGACCGTGCCCCTGCCTGAGGGTGTGTCGATCTCGGTGTGGCAGGACGAGGCAAAATTGCTCAAGAGCCGCTATGAGCTCATGCTCAAGAACGGCGCTGCCGGTCTGATCCTGGTCATCCTGGCCCTGGGGCTGTTCATGAACTCGCGTCTGGCCTTCTGGGTATCGGCGGGGATCTTCATCTCGTTCCTGGGCACATTTGCCGTGATGCTCCTGCTTGGGGCGTCGATCAACCTGATTTCCCTCGTCGCCTTCATCCTGGCTCTCGGGATCGTCGTCGATGATGCCATCGTGATCGGGGAAAATGTGTTTTCCGAGCAGGAAAAAGGGCGCGATCCGGCTGATGCGGCCGTGGAGGGTGCCACGCGCCTGGCCCGCCCCGTCGTTTTTGCCGTCTTGACCACGATGGCGGCCTTCTCTCCGCTGCTCTTCGTGCCCGGCATCATCGGCAAGTTCATGCAGCAGCTTCCGCTGGTCATCATCACGGTACTCGGGATTTCTCTGATCGAATCCCTGTTCATCCTGCCGGCGCACCTGGCCCACGTGAATGCGGTGCGCGGAGGCAAGAAGAATGCATTGGCGGCCGGGCTGGAGCGCATCCAGGACCGGGTGGCGGCCTTCCTCCAGTGGAACATCGATGGCCCCTTGACGAGCACCCTGGAGTGGGTCAGCCGCCACTACAACTATGTGATCCTGGGTGGTGTGTCGGCCATCCTTCTCTCCGTCGGCCTCGTGGCCAGCGGGCTGGTGCGCTTCTCCTTCTTTCCGGACATCGAGGGGGAAAACGTTATTGCCCGCATCGAGATGCCCGAAGGCACACCGGCTGACCGGACCGAGGCCATTGCCGCCCGACTGGAAGAAGCCGGATACCGGGTAGCGGCTGAAATCCAGGCCGAGTTGCCTGAGGATCATCCGCCCTTCGTCAAGCACGTTTTCTCCATCGTCGGGAGCCTTCCCTCGATTACGAACGCCCCGAACCAGGGCGGCGGAAACGGTTTGATCGATCCGACCCAGGCGGAGGTGAATTTCGAGTTGCTCGAGTCCGAATTCCGGGACATCTCGGCACTCGCGTTCCAGGAGCGGTGGCGCGAAGCCGTCGGAGACCTTCCGGAGGTCCGGTCGCTGCAGTTCCAATCGTCGATCTTTACGCTCGGCAGCGCCATCCAGCTGGAAGTGGCCTCGGCCGACCCGGATCGTCTTGATCAGGCCGTCGATCAGATCAAGGAGGAAATCGCTTCGTTTGCCGGCACCTATGAGATCGAAGAAGACCGGCGTCCGGGAAAACGGGAGTTGAAATTGAGCCTCAGGCCAGCTGCCCAATCCCTGGGGGTATCCCTCGACGACCTGGCGCGCCAGGTGCGCGGAGCGTACTACGGCAACGAGGCCCTGCGGGTACAGCGGGGGCGTGACGAGATCCGAGTAATGGTCCGCCTGCCGCAATCCGAACGGGATGCGCTGGCCGACCTGGAAGCATTTCACATCCGGACACCGGGTGGTGCACGGATTCCACTCTCCGAAGTGGCTGAAGTCACCATGGGCGTCGGGTCGTCCGCCATCAACCGCCGGGACCGCAGCCGGGTGGTGACCATCACGGCCGAGGTCAACGAAGATATCGTACCGGCGAGCGATGTGATTGCTGCCTTGGAGTCCGAGGTGCTGCCCCGTCTGCGCTCTGAATTGCCGGGCCTTCGGGCCTCCTTCGAAGGCGAACAGCGGGAGCAGGCCGACGCCGTGGCCGCCATCCAACGTGGATTCATCATTGCGCTGTTCCTGATTTTTGCCCTGCTCGCCATTCCGTTCCGCTCCTACACCCAGCCCCTCATCATCATGGCAGCCATCCCGTTCGGGGTGATCGGAGCCATTCTGGGTCACCTCGTGATGGGGCTTCCCGTGGGCATCCTGAGCCTGTTCGGCATCGTGGGGCTGGCCGGTGTCGTGGTCAACGACTCCCTTGTCTTGATCGACTATGTCAATCAAGAGCGAAGTCGGGGCCTTTCGGTGCATGATGCAGTGATCGAGGCGGCGCGCGTGCGCTTCCGGCCCATCCTGCTGACCTCCATGACGACCTTCCTGGGTGTGCTGCCCCTCATCCTGGAGCGCAGCCTCCAGGCGCAATTCCTGATTCCCATTGCGGCCAGTCTGGGATTCGGCATCCTGTTCTCGACCTTCATCATCCTCGTACTCGTTCCGGCGCTGGTCATCCTGGAGGATGTTGTTCGTCGGCGTGTCCTGGGGTGGATGGGCCGACCCACTACCCCGGGAGCGGTTGAGGCAGCCATACCAGCCCATCAAGCAGCCGAATCCACAGCCTCCTCACTTGGGCTACAGGATCGGGAGCCGTAACATCACGGCCCCGAAATGCCCCCTCGACGCATGCTGCTTTCGCCAGGAGACTTCTCGACCCCCACCGAATTCACCCCGCTCTTCGGGCGTGAAGCCCCGCTCGTGCTGGAAATTGGATTCGGCGATGGGCGCTATCTGGAGCATCTCCAAGCGGCCCATCCTGAGTGGAACCTGATCGGAGCCGAAATTTCCCTGGGTTCTGTCTGGCGCGCGTATCGGCGCATGCGGCGCTGCAGGGCGCAGCACGTGCATCTCTACAAGGGCAGCGGTCGGTTCATTGTGCGCGATGTGGCCCCGGACGGGGGCCTGCACCGGGTCTACGTGAACTTTCCTGATCCGTGGCCGCGCAAGCGGCACCTGAAGAACCGCCTCCTGCAGGTGCCCTTCTTCCACATCCTCTCACATCGACTCGAAGAGGGCGGCGATCTGCTGTTGACCACGGATCACCCGGAATACTTTGCCTTCTCTGTGGAGCAAGGCAAGGCATCCGGCTGTTTTGCTGTCGTGGAGGGTCCGCCTCCTCCGGCCACGCTCGAGACCAAGTACGCCCGCAAGTGGCTCGATCAGAAGAAGCCCATCTACCATGCCCGCTTCCTCCTGAAGCAACGGGCCGAAGCGATCATTACCCGAAATCCGGTCATTCCCATGCAGCACGCCATCCTGGACGGTACCCTTTCCGACATCGGGACCTTTTCCAAGCAGGTCCGCTCTTTCCGCGGTGGGCATGCCATCGTGCTCGAGGCCTATCGGGACCTGGCCTCAGAAGGTCTGCTCTTCAAGGCGGTCAGTGAAGAGGAGGACCTGCGCCAGGAACTCATCATCCAGGCGTGGCCTACCGAGGACGGCGTCCTGGTAAGCCTGCAGCCGTTCGGGAATCCGATGACCACACGGGGCGTGCGCGAGAGCGTCATGGCCGTGGCCGATTGGCTCACAAGTCAGGGATTGTCGCTGCGTCAGGCCTGGATCTGACAGGAACGGGGGGCGAGTGGATGCATGCGCCGGGCCGCGGTCTACCCGTTGCGCAGGCGCCGCGTTCGCCACGGACTGAAGCCTTCCACAGGCGCGGCCGAAGGGGTTTCGGGACGGGCGTGATGGTAGCCGTCCATGTACAGGGCAGCCGCCATGGTGAAATCCTCCCGCAGCGTGTCGGACAGGGCGCCCAGGACCTCGGGCGAGAAGTGCTGATCCACGAAATGGGTGGAGAAGCGACCCGTCCGGAAGGCTTCATGCGTCATGACGAAGCGGCAGAAACCGATCGTCGTCGGCACGCCGGCTACATCGTACTCATCCAGGGCGCGGATCATGCGGTCCATGGCCTGTTCCCGATCGGCTCCCCAGGTGGTCAGTTTGGACACCATGGGGTCGTAATAGATCGGAATCTCGCTGCCTTCCTCGACGCCGCTGTCCACCCGCACGCCCGGCCCGGAGGGCGGGTCATGAGCCAGCAGCATCCCGGGTCCGGGAAGGAATCCCGACATGGGGTCCTCGGCATAGATCCGGCATTCGATGGCATGGCCGTGGATCGTACAGTCCTCCTGGGTGAACCCCAGCGCCCGTCCCTCGGCAACCCGGATCTGCTCCCTTACGAGGTCAAGCCCGGTGATCTCCTCTGTCACGGGGTGTTCCACCTGCAGCCGGGTGTTCATTTCCATGAAGTAGAACTGCATGTCCTTGTCGAGCAAGAACTCCACGGTACCGACCCCGACATAGCCGCATGAACGGGCGGCCCGGATGGCCGCCTCCCCCATGGCGTCCCTGAGGGCAGGCGTGAGCACACTCGAAGGCGCCTCCTCGACCACTTTCTGATGCCGGCGCTGGATGGAACACTCCCGCTCGAAGAGGTGCACGACATGGCCGTGCGTGTCGGCCAGGATCTGGAATTCGATGTGCCGCGGCTCCTCGATGTATTTCTCGATGAACACCCGCCCGTCTCCAAAGGCCGAGGTGGCCTCGCTCGAAGCTGTGGTCAGCGCCGCCGCGAAGTCCTCGGCCCGACGCACGATGCGCATGCCCTTGCCGCCACCGCCTGCGGCCGCTTTGATCAGCACCGGGAATCCGATGTCCGCCGCCGTATGCTCGGCTTCCAGGGGATCAGAAATGGCGTCGATGGTGCCGGGTGCCATCGGTACGCCGGCAGCCTCCATCAACGCGCGGGCGGCGGTCTTGTCGCCCATGGCCTCGATGGCCTCGGGCGTGGGACCAATGAATACGATCCCCTTTTCGGCGCAGGCCCGGGCAAATCGGTGGTTTTCTGACAGGAACCCGTAGCCCGGATGCACAGCATCGGCTCCCATGGTCAAGGCCGCCTCAAGGATGCGGTCGGCAACGAGGTAGGACTCGGCCGATGGAGCTGCGCCAATGTGCACGGCTTCGTCCGCCAACCGGACGTGCAGCGCTGCTGCGTCGGCATCCGAGTAGACAGCAACGGTGGCAATACCCATTTCGCGGCACGTGCGCATGACACGGACGGCGATTTCACCGCGGTTGGCAACGAGTATCTTGCGGATGGGTCGGAGCCCTGACATCTTTTCAGGTATCTGGCGGTTGGCACGGAATTGGTGGATTTCCCGTTTGGGAAGCCACGCTTTTTGCCGATGTTGAGATCAGCAGAGGCGAGGACCAAGATAGGGGATGGGCGCGGGCAAGCACAGTCCGGCAAGGCCCAATTCCCGTCAACTTGACGCCGCGGAGCGGAATGGCAACGGATTATTACAAGACCCTGGGTGTTGAGGAAGGCGCAGATGCGGCAGCCATCAAGAAGGCCTACCGCAAGCTTGCGCGTGAATTGCACCCGGATCGGAATCCGGATAATCCATCCGCCGAGGAGCGCTTCAAGGAAGTGCAGCAGGCCTATGAAACCCTGTCCGATCCGAGCTCCCGTGCGCAATACGACCGGATGCGCAAATTCGGCGGCGGTCCCTTCGGCGGCGGGCCACATGCGGGTTCACCCTTTGGCGGAGGCTCGCCTTTCGAAACCCGCTCGGGGTTCCGTTATCGTCAGAATCCCGATGGCACGTTCGTGCGCATGGATGCCGACGACGATCCCGCAGGGGGATTTACCGACATTTTCGAGCGCTTCTTCGGAGGTGCAGGCCCGGGAGCGGCTGGTCCTGGCGCCCGGACCGGTGGCGCCCGCAGCCAGGCGCGGCCGGCTGATCCGAAGGCCTATGATCGCAACCGTACCGTGCGCATCAGCTTCGATCGCATGCTCAAGGGCGGAAAACTCTCTTTTTCGCTGGACGGTGACAAGATTTCGATACCCTTCCCGAAAGGCGTCAAGGACGGCCACAAAGTGCGCATCCGTGGAAAGGGTCGCCCCATGCCGGATGGGAGCAATGGCAACCTGTATGTGACGCTGCGGATCGACGGCGCCCTGCTCTACACGGTGACAGGAGATGTGGCCGGGGAGACCCTTGGATTCGACAGGACCGGTATCGGGGACGTCGACGGAGATGGCTGGGTGGACTTCCTGATCACGTCGGCCTATTCCATGCGCAACGGATTCCGTGCGGGTCGCACGTTGATCGTGTCCGGTCGGCCCGAATGAGTCCCGGACGGATCCACCCGGCGCGGCAACACCCGAAGCAACGGGCGGATGACTCCCCAAGTGCACCCCGCATGTCATCCGCCCGTCCTCCGGTCGTCCAGGGAGCGCTGGCCGACGCGGCCTAGAGCGCTTCTCCCGGAATGTCCTTGAGGGTTTGAGACAGGCCTTGTTGTCCGTGGACTCCTCTGACCCCGACAGGAGGCAGGCGCAACCTGTCAGCCAGCAGGACCAGTGCGGCCCGCCGCGTGAATGCTGCATGGAGCGCCATGTATTCCTGTCGGGACGACTTGCGCAACGTGTGTCCAGCGCCGTATACTCGCCCCACTTCCATCAAGAACGACCGAGGGACAGGCCCGAAGACGTCGTAGCAACCTGGTTTCCGATAGGGGACTTACGGTGCTAAATCCTGCTCAGAATGAGATAGATGGGAAGGACTTCCGGAGCCCGGCTCCGTGACGACCCTCCCCATCCCCCGGCGAGGGTTTTTTCATTCTTGGGCGAGATGGAGGGCGGTGCCGCCCACACGGGCGGTCGGCCCCAACGGGCCCACACGCTCTCGGCACCAACAAGGGGAGCTGCCGACAGCGCGCTGGATGGAAGCATTGAGACATCCATCCCGAACCGCATCCCATCATGCATCCCCAGACCCGACTCACGCTCGCAGGCCAGCAGACCGACACCGCCTACCGCAGCATTTCCCTCCCCATCTACCAGTCCGCCATCTTCAAATTCGGCGAGGATGGAGAGAAGCCGCAGTTCGATTACTCCCGCAGCGGCAACCCGACGCGGGCGGCCCTGGAGCAGACCCTGGCTGATCTGGAGGGAGGCGCGGGTGCCGTATGTGTGGGCAGTGGCATGGCGGCCATCGCCACGGTGCTCTCGCTTTATCCGGCCGGCAGTCACTTCGTGTGCTCACACGACTGTTATGGAGGCACGGAGCGCTTGCTGTCCTGGTGGGAGCGGCAGGGCAAGATCTCGGTGACCTATGCCGATCTGAGCGATCCGCTGCAATTGGCCTTGAGCCTGCGGCCGGAGACGAAGGCCGTCTGGGTGGAAACGCCGTCCAATCCCTTGTTGCGTATCACCGACCTTCGTCGTGTCGGCAGCATTGCCAAAGACGCCGGTATTGATTTCATCGTGGACAGCACGTTCCTGACGCCGCTCCTGCAGCGTCCGATCGATTTCGGAGCCGACTTCGTGGTGCACTCCACCACCAAGTACCTCAACGGGCATTCCGACGTGGTCGGTGGCGCCGTGATTGCCCGCACGCAGGAAGGAAGGGATGCCGCCTTCTATGCCGCCAATGCCCAAGGGGCCACGGCCGTCCCGTTCGACAGCTGGCTCATCCTTCGCGGCCTCAAGACCCTTCCCCTGCGCCTGAAGCAGCACGAGGAGAACGCGACGGCCGTGGCCCACTACCTGCAGCAGCACGACGCCATCGAAACCGTGTTCTACCCCGGTCTGGAGGATCATGAGGGGCATGACGTGGCCGCCAAGCAGCAGGCCGGGTTCGGCGGCATGCTCTCTTTTGCCGTGCGCGACGGGGTCTGCCTGCGCACACTCCTCTCCTCGACGCGCGTCTTTGCCCTGGCCGAGTCCCTGGGCGGCGTCGAAAGCCTGATCGAACAGCCGGCCACGATGAGTCACGCGTCCATGCGCCCCGAAGCCCGTGAAGCCGCCGGCATCACGGATCGCGTTGTGCGCCTTTCGGTAGGCATCGAACACATTGAGGACCTCCTGACGGACCTCGAACAGGCCCTGGAAAACGGCGTGGCCGCCGGTCGTCGCGACGCCCAGCGCACCCATCGCAACGGGTCGGTCGTGAAAGCGGAGGCGGCGCACCGTGGCTGAACTGCAGCTTCTCGATATCGGGCCGCTGGACCTTGATGGAGGGTCCACCCTTCCCGTCACGTTGGCCTACCGGACCTGGGGCCGGCTCAATGCCGCCCGGGACAATGCCGTCGTGGTTTGCCACTCCCTGACCGGGGACGCGGACGCGGCCACCTGGTGGGCACCCCTCATCGGCGCGGGGAAAGCCCTCGACCCGGATCGCCATTTCATTGTCTGTGCCAACCTGATCGGGTCCTGCTACGGCAGCACCGGTCCGGTAAGTCCGCGGCCTGATTCGGGCCGGGCATGGCAGGCGGATTTTCCGGACATCTCCGTGCGCGACAACGTGCGGGCGCAGCAGCGGCTGCTTCGTGAGCTGGGGGTCGCCCGCGTCGAACTGACCATCGGAGGTTCGCTCGGCGGCATGTTGGCCCTGGAATGGGCGGTGCTGGATCCGACGGTACGTCGCGTGGTGCTTGTGGCCACCAGTCACGCCCACTCGGCCTGGTGCATTGCCTGGAGCGAAGCGCAGCGGCAGGCCATCACGGCCGACCCTGACTGGCAAGGCGGCTTCTACGCCCCCGATCGGCCGCCGGCAGCGGGACTGGCAGCAGCCCGCATGATGGCCATGCTGTCGTATCGCAATCCGGCTTCCTTCGAAGAGCGGTTCGGGCGAACCCTGCAGCCAGCCCAACCCGGCATTGTGACCGCCCCGCTGGAAAACGGGGAGGCCAAACCCCTCTTTGCCGTACAGTCCTACCTGCACCACCAAGGGAGCAAGCTGGTCGAACGCTTCGACGCCAACAGCTATATCCGTCTGACGCGCATGGCCAACACGCATGACGTGGGCGCCGGCCGCGGGGGAGCGGAAAAAGTGCTGGCTTCGCTTGAGCAGGACGTCCTGGTCGTGGGTATCACAACCGACGTCCTGTTTCCGCTCGCCGAGCAGCGGACACTGGCTCGCCTGTTGCCGAAAGGAACGCTGCGTGTCCTGGATTCTCCCCATGGTCACGATGCCTTCCTGCTGGAGGCGGATCGTCTGGAACACCTCATTCGCCGCTGGCTGGGTGAACCCCGGCCTGCGGCCGCTCATTCTACTTCCTCGTTCTCATGCGCATCGACCTGACCGGACAGACCATCCTCGTAACCGGAGCCAGCCGCGGAATTGGCGCCGAAATCGCCCGCCAGTTGGCCGGCGCCGGCGCCACGGTGGCTGTGCACTACTCCGCTTCTTCCGAAGAGGCGGTGGCCCTGTGCCAGGAGATCGGCAACGGCGCCGAAGCCTTCCGGGCTGACCTGTCGGATGCGTCCGAGGCGGATCGGTTGGTGCGGGATGTGATCGGTGCCTACGGCAGCCTTCACTGCGTGGTCAACAATGCCGGCGAGGCCATCCATTCGCCCCT
>JAQCDI010000057.1 GCA_027620595.1 Bacteroidota bacterium
GTTCGCCCGAATCCTCCAACGCCACCGGCGCAGGCATCGCTTCCCTCCGATCCTCCCGCCACGCCGCGACCCGCCACCGTTCCGGACGCCGCGCCGACCGAAAAGGCATTGTCCCCGGAATCCATCGACCATTTGGTGGCACGTTTCCGGAAGGATTGAACCGGCCATGTACGAACCGATACGCGGCCATCCAGGACCAATACCCCGGATCTTCGTTTTCGCCAAATTGACTCCTCAGAGCCGGAAACGGTATATTTGCCGATCTGACCTCTTTCCTGCAATCCATTCCATTCGGTAATCCTGATGGCCGATACGAGCGATTTCCGCAACGGCTTCACCATGAACTGGAACAATGGCGTCTGGACCATTATCGAGTTCCAGCACGTCAAGCCCGGCAAAGGCGGTGCCTTTGTGCGTACCCGTCTGAAGAACGTATCCAACGGCAAGGTCGTGGACAACACGTTCCGCGCCGGCGAGCGGGTCGAAGAGGTCCGCGTCGAGCGCCGGACCTTCCAGTTCCTCTATGAGGATGAACTGGGCCTGCATTTCATGAACACGGACACCTACGAGCAGATCAACCTGCCTGTCGATGCCGTCGAAGGCCGCAAGTTCATCAAGGAAGGCGCCAACATCGACATCCTGATCCACGGCGATACGGAAAAGCCCCTCACCACGGAAATCCCGATGTCGGTGGAATTGAAAGTCACCCAGTGCGATCCGGGCCTCAAGGGAGACACCGCCACGGGTGCCACCAAGCCGGCCACCCTGGAGAGCGGAGCCACCGTCTACGTACCGCTTTTCATCAACGAAGGCGATATCATCCGGGTGAATACGGACAGGGGAGATTACATTACCCGTGTGAGCGCCGGCTGACCCGGCCTGTTGGCTGACTGTCCGTCTTCGTCCCCGCCATTGCCCTCAGAAAGCGAGAGGAACCCCCCATGGATCTGAAACACCTGCGCGAAGTGCTGGAGCTCGTGGCCTCGTGCGACGTCTCGGAAGTCGAGATCGAGGAAGAGGATCTTCGGCTCGTGATCCGCAAGCACGCTCCGGCAGCGGCCCCGCAGATCACCTATGCCGCCGCACCAGCGCCCGCTGTTGCTCCGGCACCCGCTGCGCCTGTACCAGCCGCAGCCCCCGCCGAAGCCAAACCCTCCGGAACGCAGGTCCGCGCTCCCATCGTGGGTACATACTATTCCGCCCCCAACCCGGATTCGCCTTCCTTTGTCAAGGTGGGCCAGAAGGTCAGCGTCGGAGACACCCTCTGCATCATCGAAGCCATGAAGCTGATGAACGAGATTGAGTGTGAAGTCTCCGGGACGGTCACGGCCATCCTGGTCGAGAACGGAACGCCGGTCGAGTACGACCAGCCTCTCTTCGTCATCGATCCGAGCTGAACCCCGCCAAGCCTGTGATCAAGAAAGTCCTCATCGCCAACCGGGGCGAAATAGCCCTTCGCATCCTTCGCACCTGTCATGAGATGGGACTGGAGACCGTAGCGGTCTACTCGACGGCCGATCGGGACTCCCTGCATGTCCGGTTTGCCGACGAGGCCGTCTGCATCGGTCCTCCTGCCGGACGCGATTCCTACCTGCGGATGGACCGCATCATTGCGGCAGCCGAAGTGACCGGTGCCGATGCCATCCACCCCGGATACGGATTCCTTGCCGAGAACGCCGATTTCTCAGCCATCTGCAAGGACCACGGCATCAAATTCATCGGCCCTGACCCCGAAACCATCCGGTTGATGGGAGACAAGAGCCTGGCCAAGGACACCATGGCCAAGGCCGGTGTGCCGGTGGTACCGGGGTCCGACGGGGAAGTGCCCAATGCAAAGGAAGGCAAGAAAATTGCCGACGAGATGGGCTACCCGGTCATGATCAAGGCCAGCGCCGGTGGCGGTGGTCGCGGCATGCGGGTGTGCTGGAAGAGCGAGGAGTTCGAGAAACTGTTCACCACGGCCAGCAACGAGGCCGAAGCGGCCTTCGGCAACGGCGGGGGCTATGTCGAGAAGTTCGTGACCGGACCTCGCCACGTGGAGATCCAGATCCTCGGCGATGGCAAGGGCAACGTGATCCACTTCGGGGAGCGTGAGTGCTCCATCCAGCGCCGGCACCAGAAACTGCTCGAAGAATCTCCCTCCCCCATCGTGGACGAGAATCTGCGTCGGGCCATGGGAGAAGCGGCCATCAAGGGTGCCAAGGCGGTCAACTATGAAGGCGCCGCCACGGTGGAATTCCTCGTGGACAGCCAGGGCAACTTCTACTTCATGGAGATGAACACCCGTATCCAGGTGGAGCATCCCGTGACGGAGGAAGTGGCCGACTGCGACCTGGTGGAATACCAGATCCACGTAGCCATGGGCGAGAACATCCGCGAGCGGGAAATCAAGCTCGAAGGACATGCCATTGAGTGCCGGATCAATGCGGAGGATCCGTTCAAGAACTTCTCCCCCTCCCCGGGCACGATCAAGACTTTCCATCCTCCGGGAGGACACGGTGTACGCGTGGACACCCACGTCTACACGGGGTACCAGATCCCCCCGTATTACGACTCGATGATTGCAAAGCTCATCGTGCGTGCACGGACCCGGGATCTGGCCATCCAG
The DNA here is from genome assembly GCA_027620595.1 of Bacteroidota bacterium. GTDB lineage: Bacteria > Bacteroidota > Rhodothermia > Rhodothermales > UBA10348 > JAAZVD01. Next base: position 2,609 of record JAQCDI010000057.1, read on the forward strand.
AAAATGCTTCGCGCGTTGGACGAGTTCGTCATCGAAGGCGTGAAGACCACGATTCCGTTCCACCAGCAGCTGCTGCGTGACGAGCGTTTCATCAAGGGTGATTTTGACACCCGGTTCCTCGAATCCTTTACCCTGCAGGAGGTAGACGATGCAGTTTCCTGATGGTCTCTATTACACCAAGGACCACGAATGGCTGAAAGTGGACGGTGCCCTGGGCACGGTCGGCATCACCGACTTTGCACAGTCGGAGCTGGGTGACATTGTCTACGTAGATGTCGACACCCTGGATGAATCGGTCTCCAAGGATGGCGTTTTCGGCACCGTTGAAGCCGTGAAGACCGTATCGGAACTGTTCATGCCTGTCAGCGGAACGGTCACGGAATTCAACGAAGGCCTCGAGGATGCCCCCGAAACGGTCAACAACGATCCCTACGGAGACGGTTGGCTCATCAAGATTGCCATCGAGGATGCTTCCGAGCTCGACGGTCTGCTTTCTGCCTCTGAATACGCCGCGATGGTCGGCCAGTAGTCCCCACACTCCATGCATCAACGCATCGTCATCCTGGATTTCGGTTCGCAGTTCACCCAGTTGATTGCGAGACGGGTCCGGGAGGCCGGAGTCTATTCTGAAATCTGGCCGTGCACGCTCCCTATCGGGGACCTGGCGGCCATGAATCCGCACGGCATCATCCTCTCCGGCGGCCCGTCCTCGGTATACGATGAGGGCGCACCCCAGCTGGATCCTGCCGTGCTGGGACTCAAGCGGGAGGATGGCTCTGACGTACCCGTTTTCGGCATCTGCTACGGCCTTCAGGTCATGGCTCATGCGCTGGGCGGAAAAGTACAGTCCGCCGACAAGCGGGAATTCGGGCGAGCCGCGGTTTCCACGAACACCAGCAACCCGCTCTTCGAGGGAATCCCCGAAGGCAGCCAGGTCTGGATGAGTCACGGGGACCACATGACGCGGTTGCCTGACGGCTACGAGATCATTGCGCACACGGACAATGCCCCCATTGCGGCCGTCCGCTCCACCGCGCATCCGCACTACGGCGTGCAATTCCATCCGGAGGTGCACCACACACAATTCGGACCCGACATCATCCGCAACTTCGTCATCAAGATCTGCGGTTGTGATGGAGACTGGTCGGCAGCTTCCTTCGTCGAGGAGAAGAAAGAGGAAATCCGCGCCCAGGTCGGCGATGAGCATGTCATCCTGGGTCTTTCGGGCGGTGTGGATTCCTCCGTGGCCGCCGTGCTGCTGCACGAAGCCATCGGAGACCAACTGACCTGCATCTTCGTCAACAACGGCTTGCTCCGCAAAGGAGAATGGGAGCAGGTGCAGAAGACGTTCCGGGACCACTACCGCATCCGCCTCAAGGCCATCGATGCGAGCGACCTCTTCCTGGATCGTCTCGACGGCGTCGTGGATCCCGAGCGCAAGCGCAAGATCATCGGCAACACGTTCGTCGAGGTGTTCGACAACGCCAAGTCCGAAATCGTGGCGGAATTGGGTACGAAACCCAAATTCCTGGCCCAGGGCACCCTTTATCCCGACGTTATCGAGAGCGTGTCTTTCAAGGGCCCCTCGGCCACCATCAAAACGCACCACAACGTGGGCGGCCTTCCCGAGGAGATGGAGTTCGAAGTGGTGGAACCCTTCCGGGAGCTGTTCAAGGATGAAGTCCGGGCCATCGGGCGCCTCCTCGGCGTGCCCGAGGAGATCGTGGGACGGCACCCCTTCCCCGGTCCGGGATTGGGCATCCGTGTCATCGGTCCGGTGACCCGCAAGGACCTTGCCCTGCTGCGCGAAGCCGACGACATCTTCATTTCAGAGCTGCGCAAGTGGAACCTGTATGACGATGTGTGGCAAGCCTTTGCCGTCCTTCTGCCCGTACAGACGGTAGGGGTGATGGGCGATGAGCGGACCTACGAAAATGTGTGCGCCCTTCGGGCCGTGTCGAGTGTCGATGGCATGACGGCTGATTGGTCCCGCCTTCCCTACGACTTCCTGGCGCATGTCTCCAACCGGATTGTGAACGAGATCCGCGGGATCAACCGGACGGTATACGACATCAGCTCCAAGCCGCCGGCCACCATCGAGTGGGAATGAACGTGCGGTTTCCGCGTGCTGCATACCGCCTGATCCTTGTCGGAGCGCTGATGGCCCTGCTGGCACCGGGTGTCCAATCGGTCGCTGCGCAGAACGGGCAGGTCATCGAGCGCCATCCGCTGGCGGACTCGCTGCTGGCGGCCGGGCTGGAAGCATTCGAAGCCGACCGACTCGATGAGGCCCGGGACCTTTTTGCACGCATCGGAAGCGAGACGCCGGTCAACGCTGCGTCCTCCACAGCGCGCGTCATGCAGGCCAAAGCCGCCTTCCGCACTGGGGATTTCGCCGGCGTCCGGACCATCCTTGCCGGCTTCAGCGTGGATTTCCCGGGATCCCGGTATGCCGGATCGGCGCGGACGCTGGAAGAGCAGGCGCTCGAAGCGGAGCGACAGAAGAGCGAGCCGCCCCTGCAGTTGGGCGTCATCCTCTCCCTCGGTGACGACGAACGGATCCCTTCCCAGCAGCTTTTCAACGGTATCCGCCTGGCCGTGGATGCCCATAATGAAGATCCCCGCAACCGTCCTGTGCGAATGATTTTCCGGGATATCTCCGGGGCGCCCGATCGCACGGCGCAGGTTGTAGCGGAGCTGAAGAAGGCAGGAGCCGATGCGATCATCGGCACCCTGTTCTCGGAGCGGGCCGTGGCCGCTGCCGATCAGGCCGACCGGGACCAGATCGTATTCCTGGCTCCCATGGCTACCGATGAGCGGGTATCCCAAGGGCATCAATATGCGTTCCAGGCCAATCCGACCATGCAGGCACGCGGTCGGGCCATGGCGCGTTTTGCCGTGAACGGCTTGCGTCTGGACAGCCTCGGCGTCATCACAGTAGCGGACGACCGGGGCGTCGGGGAGCGGCTGGCCGATGGCTTCATACAGGAAGCATCGGACCTCGGTGCCCAGATCAACCTGATCCAGCTCCTCTCCTCGGAATCCGAATGGTTCACCCTGCCGGACACGCTTTCTGCCGACACGCTGCGCATGGTCAATGCCATCTACGTGCCGATGATTGCCGGCAATGCCCCCCAACGCGCAGGGATGATCCTTTCAGCGTTCGACCGCTTCGGCCGCTCGATCCGTCTGCTGGGCAATGCCTCGTGGCACGACCTTCCGCAGAAGGCTCATGCTTCGCGCTACCTGATGACCTATTCCAATGACTTCTTCCCGGACCTTACCTCAACCGACTATCTGCAGTTCGGCTGGGCCTATCGGGATCTGAGCGGGCAGGAAGCAGGTCGACTGGGCGTAAGCGGATTCGACACGACCAGCTTCCTGCTTGAGGCCCTGAGCCGCCGGGACAGTCGAACCCTCGTGGACCGCATCCGCAACATGTCCGCCTGGGAAGGATTCGGCACCCGGATCCATTTCAATGGCTCGAACGTGAACCAGGCGCTCTACTTCCATCGCTACCGTGACGACCAGTTGTCCCTGATCCGGTGACCTACCGGGCTCTTTCCGGTTTGGAACTGGCCCTTCGGGCAGTCGTATGAGGCGACCTCCTCCGAAGGATTCGCCTGCCCCTCTCCCCTACGGATCCTGGGAACGTGGCCCGGTGCCACACATACGAAGCGCCCCGGCCCGACCGTTACCGGCATGGAGTTGTCCAAATTCCTTCGCATGAAATCATTCCTCCCGTTCCGTTCTTCCCTGCTCCTTCTCCTGCTGGCCGTGGGTCTATCAGCCTGTGCCGGCAGCGGACGTCTTCGCTACGAAACGCCCAAGGAAGCCTATGACAAGGGCCTCGCCGAATACCAGGCGGGCGACTTTGCGAAAGCCACGGAGTACCTGCAGGGGGTATTCGATTTCGGACGAACCCACCAATGGGCCGCTGATGCCCAATTGTTGCTGGCCCGTGCCTATCGCGCCAACGAGGAGTTCCTTCTCGCGGCCAACGAATACACCCGGTTCACCCAGATCTATCGCAGCGACCCTCGCGTACCCGACGCCGAGTACGAGCTGGCCATGACCTACTACGACCGGTCCCCCATGTACCGTCTGGACCAGACGGACACCGAGCGGGCCATCGTGCAGTTCCAGCTTTTCATCGAGCGCTACCGTACCAATCCGCTCATCGATGATGCCCAAATGCGCATCACGGAGCTGCGCAGCAAGCTGGCACGCAAACAGATCCATACCGCCGAGCTCTACGAGCGTCGCGAATACTACAACGCGGCTGCCGTGTCCTATGAAGCTGCGTTCGATCGGTTCTACGATACCGAATATGCCGACGATGCCCTCATGGGCGCCATGAAGGCCTATTTTGAACTCGCACGCCTTGGCGTCCGCGAATTGCAATCCGAGCGTCTCGATCTGGCCGAGAGCAACTACGACCGGTTGATCCAGATCTTCCCGGACAGTCCCCTCATCAAGGAAGCAGAAGCCGTGTACACCGAGATGCAGGCCCTGAGGGCCTCGCTCGGTGTTTCATCCTGAGCATGGAACGGGTCGGCATCTTCGGCGGCACTTTCGATCCGCCGCACCGCGCCCACTTGGCGGTGGCCCTCACCGCCGTCGAGGAGCTGCAACTGAGCCGGCTGCTCTGGATTCCTGCGGCACGTTCCCCCCACAAGCAGGACGAACGGCCGACCGATGCCGTGCACCGCGTGGAAATGACCCGGCTCTTGGTTGCGCAGGACGACCGGTTCGGCCTGGATACGACGGAAGTCGATGCCGGTGGCCTCTCCTTTACCGTGGATACCCTCGAGCACCTGCACGCATCCCATCCAGATTGGCGGCTCTGGCTGATCATCGGGCAGGACCAGTTCGAAGCCCTCCCGTCCTGGCGGGATCCTGAGCGACTGCGGACCATGGCGCGCGTGGCGGTGTACCGCAGGGATACCACGGTATCCCCTGCTCCGGAGCACCGGCCGCCGGATGTCTGGCTGCCCGGTGCCCGCATGATGCTGTCCGCCACCGACATCCGGCGGCGACTGACGCGTGGCGAGGACATGGACGATGTACTCCTTCCCGAGGTAGCGGACTATATCCATCACCACCGATTGTATCTTCCCGGGTGAGCACCCACGCCACACCCATGCTGACCCCCCCTGACCGGCTGCGCGACCGCATCGCCCAGCTGATATTTCCGCGGCTCGGATCCAACATGATGCCTTCCATCTCGGTGGAAGACGACGCCGCGCGGATCGAAGACCTGATGGACCGCTATCCCATTGGCGGCCTCTGCCTCTTCAATGGAGACCGGATCCGGACGCCGCAGACCTTGACCCGTCTGCAGAGCCGCGCAACGTATCCCCTCCTGATTGCCACTGACATGGAGCGCGGACTGGGGCAGCAGCTCAAGGGCGCCACCGTCTTTCCCCACGCCATGGCGTTCCAGGCCACCGGCGCTCAGGATGAGGAGCTCCTGGAAGCGTCCGCCCGCGTGGCCGCACGCGAGGCCCTTGCTGCGGGCCTGCACATCAGTTTTTCTCCGGTGGCCGACATCAATTCGAATCCGGCCAACCCGATCATTTCCACCCGCGCCTACGGCACCACCCCGGAGACCGTCTCCCGGCTCCTTTCCGCCTACATGCGCGGCTGCCAGCAGGAGGGGCTCTTTACTACGGCCAAGCACTTCCCCGGCCATGGCGACACGGACGTGGACTCGCACGAAGCGCTGCCTGTAGTGGAACGGAATCGGGCCTCCCTGGAAGCACTCGAATTCATACCCTTCCGCCAGGCCATCGATAACGGGGTATCCCTCGTCATGACGGCCCACGTGGCCTACCCGAAGCTGGACCCGACAGGTGTCGAGGCCACGCGGTCCGCCCCCATCCTGCGCGATGTGTTGCGACGGGACCTCGGCTTCAAGGGCGTAGTGATTTCCGACAGCCTCCTGATGGCCGGTGCAGGACAGCGCAGGGAGCACCCCGGCGAAATGGCCGCGGCGCTCATCAAGGCCGGCGTAGATGTGCTGCTGGACATCAAGGACGTGCCCGCCACAGTGGACTATCTCGTGAACGCCGTCCAGTCAGGCCGGCTTGATGAGCGCCTCGTAGACGCGGCTTTCGAGCGGGTGTGGGGGCTGAAAGTGCGGTTTGCTGCGCGTTTCGGAAAGGGCGCCTTCGTCGATCCTGCCCTGGCGGTCTCCCTCAAGGAAATCGGACAGGATGCCCACCGGGCGCTGGCCGACCGGGTTGCCGATGCGGCCATCCAGGTGGCCATTGGAGACCCCGACACGCTGCGGCTGCCCGCACCGAAACTTGGCCAGAAAGGGCCCATCTGTTTCCTCGTCCGTCCGCACACGACGTACAACGATCCGACCCAGGCCCCCCTCGAAACGGCGTTCCTGCGCGCCTTCCCCGATGGGGCTTACGTCGAGATCAATCCGGAAAGCGCCGATGACGACCTGACGCCTCTGGCAGACATCGCGGCGCGGCACAGCGCCGTGATCGTGGCCGCCGTGGTCAAGCCCGCTGCCTGGCACCGATTCGGGCTGCTGCCCTTCCAGAAAGGGTTCATCCGGGATCTGGCCAACCGGTATCCGATCTGGCTGGCGGCCCTGGGCAGCCCGCTGCCCAGGGCCGATTTCCAGGATGTACCCGCCGGCATCTGCGTCTATTCCGATGTGGAGCCTTCGATGAAGGCCCTCGTGCGGTTCCTCAAGGCGCGCCAATCCGACCCCTCCACCGTTCCCGGCGTGGCCTTGCCATGAAATCCATGCTTTCCAGCGGCTTGTTCCTGATCGGCGTTGCCCTCGGTGCTGCCCTGCTTTGCGGATGCTCCGGACCTCAAGCACCGGATTTGGACGCCCTGGCCACCGAAATCGACTCCCTCGTTGCCGCGCACCCCGGTGCCCGTGTCTCGGTCTCCGTAATGGACCCCGCCTGGGACATCTCCTGGCATCGACAGGGTGACGAACTCTACCATGCGGCCAGCACGATGAAAGTGCCGGTTCTCATCGAGCTGTTCCGGCAGGTGGAGGCCGGACGTTTCTCGCTCGATGACGAAATCGTCCTGCGCAATGAGTTCAGCTCCATTGTTGACGGTTCGCCCTACCGAATCGAGGACGATTCGGACGACGCCATCTACGAGCAGCTGGGGCAGCCGATGAGCCTCAGGCAGCTGGCCTACAACATGACGACCGTTTCGTCCAACCTGGCCACCAACCTTCTGATCGATGTCCTGGGCGCCGATTCGGTGCAGGCCACATCCGAGCGACTGGGCACACGGCTGATGCAGACCATCCGCGGTGTGGAGGACCTGAAAGCCTTCGAGTTGGGTCTTTCCAACCGGGCCACGTCGTCCGATCTGGCCCTTCTCATGGACCGGCTCCGCACCGGGACGGCCGTTTCGGCCAGCGCCGACTCGACCATGCGCGGCATCCTGCTCGACCAGGTGTTCAACTCCATGATCCCGAACGGCATGCCCGAAGGCACCGAGGTGGCGCACAAGACGGGCTCAATAACCGAAATCCACCACGACGCAGCCATTGTCTATCCCAAGGGTGGCAAGGCCTATGTCCTGGTCATCATGACGGGCGGCATCGCCGACCAGGACGCGAGTTCGGCCCTCGGGTCCGCCATTGCCGCACGGGTCCATCAGCACCTGCGGGGGATGCCGTGATCGACTGGCTGCGCAAGTGGTTCAGTGAAGAGCAGGCTCCGGAAACGGTCGAACCGTCTTCCGACGTCGACATGGCCGCCCTGAGCCGGATGTTGGGAAGCCCCATCAACGATGCGGTGCTGTTCGAACGGGCTCTGCGCCACCGATCGCTGCTCCGTGGCCAGCCCGATGCGCATCTGTATTCGAATGAGCGACTGGAGTACCTCGGGGACGCCGTTGTGGGCTTCCTGGTGGCCGAGCATCTCTATGCTACCTATCCCGACTGCGACGAAGGCTTCCTGACGCGGTTGCGGGCC
>JAQCDI010000058.1 GCA_027620595.1 Bacteroidota bacterium
CGTGAGTTGGAACGCTGACCAGGGCGGCCCCCCACCGGTCAGAGGCCCTGTACGCAAAACCCAGATCCACTCCCACGGTACGGGCCGACAGCCCGTCATACAGTTCGCTCTGAAAGAATTGCAGGTTGATGCCGGCACTCAGCCGGGGCGAGAGGCGAAGCCCGAATGCAAGGAAACCGGCAAACTCATCCACCGACAACGTCCGGGTATGGAAGCCGCTGTTGTCCCGTCCATCGATATCGGAGACGGCAGCGTGGATCAAGCCCGCGGCAATCCCGGCTTTCTGTTGCAGCGGCGCTCCAACCTGCAGCACCTGCAGCGACCGGTCGAAGGAAAGCGAGCTTACCGCTCCCTCAATGGACTGACCTGAGGCCAGCGGACTGAGGGCCGGATTGTACCACGGACTGGCCTCCCGGAATACATCGGCCGCCTGCGCGTTGCCCATGGCCGTGGCACGGGCGCCGAATCCCACGCGGGAAAACGAACCCGCATACTGGGCCTGGGCAGGGATCCCCAGCAGGGCAGTCAGGAACAGGGTCGCCAACAATCCGGCGCCCGGATGGAAGCAGCGTCGGGTCATCATTCAATTACCAGGATCTTGCCTCGGAACCGGGAGGATCCGACCTGCACTTCGTAGAAATAGGTGCCATTGGCCACCTGGATACCTCGATCGTCCCGCCCGTCCCATTCCACTTCGGACGCGCCCGAAAGGTAGCCGGCACGCCAGTCGCGGACCCGATTCATGCCAAAGTCGAACACGCGGACAGTGGCCGCATCGGACGTGCCTGCATCGAACTTGATGCGGATCCGGCCATCGCCACCCGGAGAAAACGGATTCGGGTAGGCATAGGTGTCCACAGAGGGTACTGCAGTGGATGGCTGATCGGGACGCAGCGGTACATCCACCCGGAAAAGGCTCCACGTCAGGCCGTTGTCCCGCGAAAGGAGGAGTCCGTCGGAGGTCCCGACCCAGAGCCGTCCGTTTGCGTGTTCCACCGAAAAGACATCACTGTCCTCGCGCAGACGGCGCGAGGGGTCCAGGCGATCCCTGAATTGCTGGATGGAATTCCAACTCCGCCCGCCGTCATCCGAATGGAAAAGCCCCCCATCCCCGGCCACATAGACGCGCGCGCCATCGAAGGCAAAGTCATAGACGCGTTCACCCAACAACGTCTGTCGGAAGGTCTGTCCGCCATCCTCGGTGACCGTGACGCCGAACTGTCCGGTGCCACCGCCGGATTCGCTCGTATTCCAGGTGGCCATCCAGACAGCGCCGGTGGCGCCCAGTGGCTGTTCTTCGATCGAAATTATCCAGTCTCCGGTAAGGGAATTCGATGTGCCGTCGGCCTTGAACTTGGTCCAGGAAATTCCACCGTCCTCGGAGCGGTTCAAGCCTCCCGCCGTTCCGGCCCAGATACGACCGGAGCGCTCCACCAGGACAGAAAAGCCCATGTGATTGAGCGAGCCATTGCTTCCCCGACGCGGTTCCACCGAAAACGAATAGGATCCGTCCGGCGCAATGTGGTCCAGATTGTCCGGCGGCAACACGACCCGGGACCAGGAACGCCCGGCATCCGATGATCGGCGCAGGCCGCTGGCCCACCCGGCCACGTAGATGGTGCCGTTGGTCGGATCCACGGCCACATCGAAAGGAGGACTCTGCTGCGGGACAATGACCGGAAGCGCCGGAAGGACGGAGTTGCCATAGGTCTCTGTATCCGCCTCCGGGCTGTCCAACTGCGGGTAGCGGTAGCCAAAGGTCCTTCCTCCATCCTCGGAGACAAGGAATCCGGCAGCCGTTTGAACGCTTTCTCCACCCGAGGCATCCGCACGCCCCAGACCCGCCACGATCAGGTCTCCATCGATATCCATGGAGAAAAGCCTGTTGGTCGTTCCGAAGAGGGAGTCCGTGACGGGCAGGTACCAAGTCAGTCCTTCATCGAAGGAATGGTTCAGGAAGGGTCCCACCCAGACGGTCGAACCGTCCAGATGCAGGTTGGCCACGCTGTTGGACAGGATCCCGTAAGGACTCAGATCCGGTTCGCCCGAGGACGCCTGACGGGCTGCCGCTGATCGGCTGGCACCCGCGGTGAAGATCAACACGCCGGCCAGGATGACGCCCCGGATCAGGGTGGCAACCCGGACCGAAGGCACGCATTTCCGTCGTTTCCGTTGCTGGGTGGATGTCATTTTACTGCACTTCAAGGGTTCTCGCCTCCGCTGCACTCCGCAGTCCACTGCGATCCACTGCACGGAACTCGAAGGAATAGGTCCCCGGTGCATTGGTGCTCTCCAACTGGATGGTCAATGTGAACCGGCCATCGCCCGCGGTTTGGTCCCCGCTGGCACCGAAACCAGCGTTGCAGACGCCCGCCCCGCCATCGTCACACAACCGGAGGGTGGCCCCTCCGTTGACGATGACCTCCACGAACGCCACATTCTCGATCCCGTCCGGATCGGAGACAGCGGCCACAATCGAAATGCTGAGTGGCGGCTGGCCGCTACCCGGTCGGGTAACCTGGGCCGGCATGTCAATGGACGTGATTTCCGGTGGCTGGCTCGACGCACTGACTTCGATGCTGGCGTAGACCACGTTGCTTATCAGGCCGGCGTCATCGGAAGCAAAGGCGGAAACGTGGAAAGGGCCGCCCGAGGCCCGGGGCACGTTCAGGGCAAGGGTGGCCTGGATACGGCCGGAGCCCGAAAGCGGGACTTCCGCCGTGGCCAGGGGCGCTGCGCCGGCGGCCGCTGTCCTGATGACGACGAAGAAGGTGGACAAGTCACGGTTTTCGTCGGCCACATCGGCTGAGACGGTCACGGTGGCCGAAACCGTGTCCCCTGACCCTGGCAACTGGTCGAGGGCCAGGAGGGTCGGTGTCACATCGATGTTGCTGACGGTCGGTGCCGCAGCATCCGGATCGGACGGCCCGGGAGCGGAATCACATCCGGCGGGCAGCAGGAGCACCAGGGAAAGACCCAGTATGGCCAACAGGCCCCGAGAGGGTCTTGGAGAGGAAAGGGAAACGTTCCGCACGCGTGGTTCAGGTCAGGGACGAACCGGAAAACGTGGCACCATGCCACGCCTCGGTCCATCCGGAAAGGCCCTCAACGAGAAGGTGGTAACAAACGGGCGGGAGCGGTGAACGTTTCGGAGAAAAGAAGGGGAAGTCGGGCAGCGCGGATCCTTTGTGGGATGTCCTCTGGATACAATCAGGAAGCCCTCTTCACCCAATGTACAGCGGTTTGAAGCTGAAGCACAGGGCAAAAATGAGCATAGAGGCAATGGCCAGGACTTTCCGACGCGTCGTCAGCGGCTCCATCCACGCCACCGGAGGGTGTTCCACACGGATGAGCAGCACGATGAGCAGACACCAGACCAACCAACCACTGTAGGCAAAAGAATCCACGACGGCTGGAACGCGCAGTCCGACGGCAGTGGCGAGGGTCAACCCGAACACGGCGCCGATGACCTGCCCCAGGCGTCCATCGAAAATGCGCAGCCCATACAGGAAGAACAGCGTGGCCAAAGCCATCCACGAAGCTTCCCGGGCAGGCAGGTTCCATGCCTCCAGGACGGGGCCGAATTCCACGATGAATCCGATACCGCCCGACCAGAGCAGGATCAGGACGAAAGCGCGGGCTATGCGTCGGTGCCACAACGGACCGACCAGGGCGTACAGGATATGCCCCCCGTCAAGCTGCCCTACGGGAAGCAGATTCAGCGCGGTGAAAAAGAGCCCGAGCCATCCGGCAAAAAGCACCGGGTAGTGGTACATCTCCCACATCGGAGGCACGCCGTCGAACGCCTGGGACAGGAGCCAATAGAGCGGCGTCATGCCGATCGTGAGGTTGAAGGTTTCCCCTCCCTGCGGTGCGGGTAGGGGATGATCCGGAAAGGCTCCATGGGTGGCAATCCACGTCTTGAGCGCCTCATGCCCCGGGAAACCGTCCACATAGTTCACATCAGGGAGCGTGGCGAACCCTGCGATCAGGACGCCGAGGGCCACCACGAAGCCTGCCAGCGGCCCGGCTGCCCCGATGTCGAACAATTTGCGCATGCTCGGCACTTGCTCGCGGATCCGGATCACGGCGCCGAACGTGCCGATGCCATTGAACGGAAACGGGATGTAGTACGGAAGCGACACCGCCACCCGGTGCAGCCGGGCCGCGAAATAGTGACCGAACTCGTGCACCGTCAGGAACAGCAGAAGGCTTCCTCCGAAGCGCAATCCATCAAGAAGGAACGCCGGGGAGATCGGGACCGGACCGATGTGGAAAAGCGCAGGGGACGCTTCATAGACCAGATACCGCCCTGCCATTTCCGCTCCGGCGAACACCGTCGTGGCCAGGGTCAGCAGGAAGAGCAGCGCGTGCAGCCAGTATCTATCTCGGAATCCGGGGCCAGCGTGCATGCTTATGGCCGCTTCAGGAGGCCAAATGCCGCGTCAAGGCGGTCACAGGCGGTCATCAGGTCGGTTTCGGATGCCGCGTAGGACAGCCGGATACCGGTAGGCCCTCCGAAGGCCTGGCCCGGCACGAGTGCCACATCATGCTGATTGAGGATATACATGCACAGGTCCTGGGTGTCCCGGATCACCTCTCCCGTGGGCGTCCGGCTGCCGAGCCACTCCCCGATATCCGGGAACAGGTAAAAGGCCCCTTCCGGCCTGGGGCATACCACACCAGGTATGGCCGCAAGTCGCTCCAGCATCAGATCCCGGCGCTTGCGGAACGCCCGGACCATCTCCTGTACGATGGCGATATCCATGTTCAGGGCAGCGATTCCAGCCACCTGCGTTATGGTGGAAGGCGCCGAGGTAAGCTGACTCTGAAGGGTGGCGGCTGCCTTGACGATCGGCAATTCGGCAGCGAGATAGCCAAGACGCCAGCCCGTCATGGCATACGCTTTCGAGAATCCGTTGATGGTCACGGTTCGCTCTTTCATTCCCTCCCAGGTGGCAATGGAGCGATGGGGCACGTCATATACGATGTGCTCGTAGATCTCATCGGAAATCACGAAAATCCCCGGGTGCCGCCGCAACACCTCGACCAGGCCTTCCAGCATTTCCGGGGTGTAGACACCACCGGTGGGGTTCGAGGGAGAGCACAGGATCAGGACCCGCGTGCGCTCGGTGATGGCTGCCTCCAGCTGCTCGGGAGCAAGAAGGTAGTCCGAGGCAACCGTGGTCGGCACGATGACCGGCCCCCCCCCGGCGAGCCGAACCATTTCGGGATAGCTCACCCAAAAGGGAGCCGGAATCAGTACTTCATCTCCGTCGCGAACCAGCGCAAGTACGGACTGGGCCACCGACTGCTTTGCGCCGTTGGAGCACAGGATCTGTTCCGGTCTGTACGAAAGGCCGTTTTCCCGCTGCAATTTGGCAGCGATGGCTTCCCGAAGTTCCGGATACCCGGCATTCGGGGTATAGTAGGTGTGACCTTCCCGGATGGCCCGAATACCCGCTTCGGCAATCACTTCCGGCGTGGCAAAGTCGGGCTCGCCGGCACTCAGACCGATCACCGGATGACCGGCACGTTTGCGGGCATCAGCGGCAGCTGTCATGGCCAGGGTGGCCGATGGCTGCATGGACGCTACACGGGCGTTGAATTCGATGGAAGAAGCCAAAGGACGCAGGAATCAAAGGTGAAGGGTTCAATCGTTGCGCATGGCTCGCAACACAGGCTCGGGCACAAAAGAGGACACGTCCCCGCCGTAACGATGGATTTCCCGGACGATGGATGCCGTGATCAGGGCGTGCTCCTCACTGGGCATCAAAAATACGGTCTCGACCTGCGGTGCCAACCGACGGTTGGCGAAAGCCATGCGAAACTCGTAATCGAAATCTGCCACTTGGCGCAATCCTCGGACTAGGGCGGATGCGCCCGAGCGCGCCGCATGATCGGCCAGCAGACCGTCGAAGACCACCACACGCACGTTGTCCAGGTGCCCGCTGCAGGCTTCGATCAGGGCCTTTCGCTTGTCCGTCGGAAAGAATCCGCTTTTTTCCGAGTTGCGGGCAATGGTGACTTCCACTCGATCAAACAGTCGGCAGGCCCGCTCCAGGATGTCCAGATGCCCCAGCGTGAATGGATCAAAGGATCCAGGGTAGAGCGCCAATCCTGTGCGATGCATTTTCGACTGATCCATGGTCATGTCGGGAAAAGGAAGATCACTGTGACGCCCCAGCCGCGCCACGATAGACAGCAACGGCCGATTTACCGTACTCACGGCGCAGCTCCAACTGCTCCCGTTCGGCTACGGGCCGCTTACGGTCGTGTTCCAGCAGGAACACGCCATCCGGCGTCAAGAGTGGCACTACGGCGTCGACGAGAGCTTCCGCACCCTCGGCGTGATACGGAGGATCGGCCAGGATAAGGTCGAATGTCCCGGCAGGCTGTGCCACTGCCCACTCGAGGACGGATGAACGCACGAACCGACAAGGAGCATGTTCGTCCAGGGACAAGGCATTCTGCTGGGCGAGCCTGATGGATTGGGCGTCCCGGTCCACGAACTCCACCCACCCAGCGCCGCGGCTGTAGGCTTCAAGCCCCAAGGATCCACTTCCACAGAACAGGTCGGCCACTCGGGCTCCATCCAGATCGATGCGGGAGCCAACCAGGTTGAACATGGCCTCCCGGGTTCGATCTGTCGTCGGACGGATATCCCGTCCTTGAGGGGAGGCAAGGACCCGACGTTTGAATCGCCCTCCAATGATGCGCATGGCAGACCTACTGGATGGCGGATCCGATGACCGGAACGAACGCCTCGATGGGGAAATCCTGGCCGAAGCGCTCGTCCTCAAGGTCCACGATCACACCGGGATTGAGCATTCGCACCCGATCCCCGAATGCCGCCGGCAAAGCGGTTGCAACTACTTCCGAGGCGCGAGGACCGTAGACAAAGACGCCATCCACCTCGTGCCAGGCCCGACCGAAGCGGCTGCAGGCCAACAGCGCCTGATAGGCACAGTCTGAAGGATGAACGGTTCGCACGTGGTCCTGCGTCAGGGGTTCGGCCCCCTGCATCAGGATGATGTCCGTGCTGCCTTCCTGACAGCCCAGCAACAGATACAGCCGACCTGGCAACTGTTCGCGATGTGCGATGTGACGGAAAGCCAGCGTCGTGGCCATCATGGACGGCGAAAGCTGGGCAGGCATGCCCGGGAAAACCGATACCACATCCTTGAGCACGGCCGAAACCGTTTCGTCAATGTGGGTCACGGCGAAACGTTGCGCGCCGGAATCTGGATTCGTGCGTAGATGGGCCGGGAAAACATCCCCGCCTTCGCGGTTGCCCGTGAAAAGGCGCGTCTCGTACCCGATCAATGCGCTCCGTTGGTTCACGTCCGCTTCCACGGGAACCGCCGTCGTGAAACGTGTCTGCATGTCCGAGGGAATCACGAAACGGAAGGCCGTTGCCTCGGTGTCGCGGAAAATGTCCCCCAATGCCTCCTTCACCGCTGACCGGAAGTGTGCCGGACCGGAACCGAACACGACATCGGAAGCATTGAACTCGAATTCGCAATTACCCAGCCGGAGCAGGCGGTAATGACCATCGGCGTGCTCGACCTCTGCATAACGCATGAGATCTCCGCTGAATTCGACTCCTGCGGTGGACAGACCTGCCATGGAATAACCGTCTTGTCTGCCACCCTGAACACAGGGTGCGGCTAAGGGAATCGTCTATTCCCAGCTGGCGGCGTTGAGTTCGGTCACGTCGCCCGTGAGCGTACCGATGTAGTCATCGGAATCGGGATCATCCAGGCGATACGTGGCCGTACGGGAGGTATCGTTGATGGCCAACTCGAAACGGTTGCCGGTTCGCGGAGAGAACAGCAGCGAATCGGCAGCGAACGTGGCGCCAAACAGGCTGTCGGAACTGGCAACCATGGCCGAGTCTGTTTTGAGCCACATGACCAGCGAATCAAGGGTCGTGACATACCGCCCTTCCCGACGCTGATACTCGATCATGGCCGCGCGGACTTCACTCATCCGTTTGCGGGTCATTTCCGTCATTTCCTTCTGACGCTCGACTGCCTCATAGGGCGCCGTGATGGATTCGTACAGGAAGTAGGTCAGAACAAGAATTGCAAGCGCAAGAACCACCTGAAGGGCGGTCTGAACTCCCCGGCTGCTGGACGCCATTGTCGTGTCGTGGAATGGTGCAGTTGGAACGATAGGAACGGATCGGGGCCCAATGGGCGACGAGCACCGAAAATAGCTCCCTCCACGGCTAAAAGCAAAAGAGGAAAACCTCATCCGGACAGGCCAAAACATTCCCGTGGAGTAGGTGTTTCAGCCCCCCTTCCCTTTGTTCAGGACACGCCAGTCCATTGCAAGTTGCCGTTCCGTTCTCCTTGGACCCCATGACCCGTCTGCTCATCAATATCGATCACGTAGCCACCCTGCGGAATGCCCGCCGGGAGACGTTCCCTGATCCGCTGTCTGCGGCCCGGGCGTGCCTCGACGGTGGCGCCGACGGCATCGTGTTCCATCTCAGGGAGGATCGTCGTCACATCAAGGATGCCGATGTGGAGCGGATACGGGCAGAACTCGACACCAAGCTGGACTTCGAGCTGTCGCTTGCCGAAGAAATTGTGGCCATCTGCTGCCGTAACGCCCCCGAGCTGGCCACTCTGGTGCCCGAGCGCCGGGAAGAGGTGACCACGGAAGGCGGCCTGGACGTGTTGGGCAACAGCAAACGCCTCTCATCTGTCATTCCGCGGCTGTATGACCACGGCGTCGCCGAGGTGGCCCTGTTCGTCGATCCGGATCCCGAGCAGATCGAGGCAGCCGCCCGATCGGGCGCCAATGCCATCGAGCTGCACACCGGAGACTATGCCAACGCCGCCGACGCCGCGGCCCGGGCCGCTGTGCTCTCCCGTCTGGCCACCGCTGCCCGGCAAGCACACGATCTGGGCCTGAGAGTACATGCCGGCCACGGTCTGGACATCCACAACTACCCGGCTTTCTCAAAAGCCGTCCCCCACCTTGCCGAAGTATCCATCGGCTTTGCGATCGTCTCCCGGGCCCTGTTCATTGGGTTCAAGGCGGCGGTCGAAGAAATGCGTTCCATCATTGAGGCTCATCCGCATGTCGCCTGATCACCTGCCCGACCTTCCTGCTTCCGATCTTCCTTCGCCCGACCATCGCTGCGGCTATGTGGCACTGATCGGCAAACCCAATGTGGGCAAGAGCACCCTGCTCAATGCCCTCATGGGACTGAAACTGTCCATCGTCACCCACCGGCCGCAAACCACCCGTCGGCGCGTGCTGGGCATCCTTTCCGGCGATGATCACCAGGTCATCCTGCTGGACACGCCTGGCATCATTGAACCGCGGTATGGACTCCAGCAGGCCATGATGAACGACGTCCGTGTCTCTACTTCTGATGCCGACCTGCTGGTGTTCATGGCCGACGCCACGCGGGACAAGGTGGACGAGATGAGTCTCGGCTATGTGGGCAATCGACCAGCCATCCTGGTGCTCAACAAGATCGACAAGATCAGGCAGGAGGACGTCCTTCCCCTGGTAACGTCGTATATGGAAGCTCATGCTTTCGACGAAGTGATCCCGCTTTCCGCCCTCAAGGGCAAAAACCTTGATATTCTCCTGGCGTCCATCCTCAAGCGACTGCCGCAGGCCCCCGCCTTCTATCCCAAGGATATGATCAGCGAGCAGCCTGAACGGTTCTTCGTCGCGGAAATCATCCGGGAAAAGATCTTCAAGCTCTATCGGCAGGAAGTGCCCTACTCCACCCAGGTCGAGATCGTGAGCTGGGAGGAACGCGAAGGGGAAAAGGACCTGGTACACGCCGACATCATCGTGGAGCGGGAGTCCCAGAAGGGCATTCTGATCGGCAAGGGCGGAATAGCGCTCAAGAAGATCGGCACGTTTGCCCGGGAGGACATCGAGGAATTCATCGGTCGACCCATCTTCCTCAAGCTCCACGTCAAGGTGCGCAATGACTGGCGCAACTCCGAGGGACACCTGCGCTCGTTCGGGTACACCACCTGATCCGTTCAGCGCGGCGCCGGAGTCACTGCACCGACATCCGTCAGCTGGCATCCTCCTTAGCTGTGATCCCGAAACCCAGGGCCTTGAGCATGGCCTCTTCCGCTCTTGAACGCGGAGTGGCCGAATAGCGGGACCAACCGTACCGGGCGGGATAGGAGGCCCGATATCGGTGGAAGGCCAGCGTGCGATCCTCGGCACCCAGCATGAGCCGCCGGAATCGGGCATCATCCGAGCGGATATCCATGACCTGCGCAATCACCGGTTCCATCCAGGCAGGCGTGATCGGATCCGGGATCGAACCCGCCCTAAGCGAGGGAAGACGGAGCGGCACCGGATCCTGATCAGGATGGGTCGAGCCGGCCGGTGATATTCCAAAATGGCGGATCAGCGCATCCCGGATCATCAGGACCCCATTGCGTTTGGCATCCCGGCTGTACCC
>JAQCDI010000059.1 GCA_027620595.1 Bacteroidota bacterium
GCTGTACGTGGAGGCGCTCTTGAACGGCCTCTCCGACATTCCGGAAGTGGATCCATCCGTGAGGGAAACGCTGAATACGATAGTTGAGCAAGGTCGCCTCGAGGCACTCCATGCCGAGCTCCTCGAAGGGGATCCCCTCTTTGCCGCGTCCCTCGATGCGACCAAATCCCAGCGCGTGGTCAGGGGGCTCGAAATCCTCCGGGGAACGGGTCGCCCCCTCTCTTCCTTTCACACCCCTCCCCCCCTTCCGGACCTGTCATTCCAGCTGCTGATCCTTCACGCGGACCGCGCGAAGCTCTACGAGCGTATCAATCAGCGCGTGGACCTCATGATGTCCACAGGTTTGCTCGACGAATCTCGAGCGGCGCGTTCGGCCTTTCCCGATACGGGCCTCAACGCCTGGCGCACCATCGGATATCAGGAACTGTTGCCATACCTCGACGGCCAAACGTCACTCGAGGAGGCAACGCAGCTCATCAAGCGCAATTCCCGGCGATACGCCAAGCGTCAGCTGACCTGGTACCGGAGATATCCTGACGCGGAATGGATCGATCTGGATGCCGCGCCCTTCGCGGAAACCGTGGCCCGTCTGGAGGCCCGATTCAGGGCTTCATGATGATTCCTATGCGGCGTCCACCCTTCTCGTAGACCACTTCATCGGCCAGCCGCTCAATCAGGAAGATTCCCCTTCCACCATCCTCCAGCAAATTCTCCGAGGCCAGTGGATCCGCAACGGCATCGCGGTCAAATCCGTCTCCCTGGTCTTCCACCCAGCATTCCGTGCGCCCATTCCGGAAGCAGAACTCGATGAATACCTGCTTGCTCTCGTCGTAGTTGTTGCCATGCTCGATGGCATTCGTCACGGCCTCGCTGGCCAACAGCACCCCGGTGAACACCTTATCGTCGCTGTTGAAGCAGCTTGTGTAGAACGCTTCCGCGATATCCACTACCTGTTCCAACTCCTCGAACCGGCTCGGTATCTCGATCCGTCGGGACGCGTCTGGGGCCGTGGACATGCAGCTCTGAAGGATGATTCAACGGGAAGTTCAGGGTACTCCAATGTAAAAAACAACAACCGAACATTCCGTTGCCTCCCACCGGCCAATTGCAAGATTCAGTCGTTTTGCTTCGCCAGACATTCGTTGAACCAAGCGGTCAGGGTCCCGACTTGGCGCTGACGATCGAACGGTCGGGTCCATTCCGGATTTCCTGACGGCAGCGTCCCATCCCGGAAGGAAGCCACAAGTGCCCGGATGCTCTGAGCCACGACATCGGGGCGATCCGGTGGAATGACCGTGGCCGCCCCGTACCCTTCAAGGGCCTCCTGAGCGGCGCCTTCGGGAATCAGGGCCAGGATGGGCTTTCCTGAGCCCATGTATTCGAACAATTTACCCGTAGAGATCATGTCCTCTCCGGGTTGCCTGCCGATGGTCATCCAGAGAATGTCCGCCTGCGCCAACTCCTGAACTGTATCCGTGTGGGAGCGGTAGCCGACCAGCGTGACCACTTCCTGCAACCCGCATGCGTCAATCAACGACTTCTTGGCCTCGGGAAACAGCCCCACAAAGCGGGTATCCAGCACACTTACCAGTGATGGGTCCTGCTCCATGGCCATGGCCACCCCGCTAAGGAACGTGTCCGGCTGCTGGGCATCGTAAAACATACCCGCGTAAAGGAGCCGCAGCTTTCCGTCCGGCGAGCGAGATGACGCCCCCTTCTCGTGCATGTCTTCCGGATCGAATCCCTGTGGGAGGACTCGTACCTCCACCCCAGGTACCCTGCGTTTGATGCGCTCGGCCATTTGCCGGTTGATGGCCATGACCAGATCAGCCTGTTGCAACACCTCGCGCTCTTTGCTTTGATGGAGCCACCGGTGAACGGGCGTTGGATAGCGATGCCGAGGATTGTCCAGCCAGTCGTCCCGGTAGTCCATCATGTGCGGCACGCCCCATCGCCGGGCCAATTCGGCACCGACCAGGAAGCAGGTATACGGTGGTGCGCTGGACAGTACCAGATCCACCGGTTTCTGATCGAAAATGACGCTGGCCGCCTCAAGGGCCGGCCCTTTCCAGCCCCGTTTGTTGTCGGGAATGAACAACAGCCCAGTCAGCCAGGTGAATAGGCGGCGTTTCCACTCGGAGGGCGGGGCAACGGTTCGCCTGCCCTTCCTGGAGGCCGTGGGGCCCATGGATCGGGTCCGGAGGATGCGAACACCGGCACGTTCCACTTCTTCCAGCAGACCGTCGTCGAAGGCAAAGTATGCCCCGGGCTCCGCCGTCAGGACCGTGACGTCCCAATCCGCCCCGGGCAGGTATTTGCACCATTTGGCCACCCGCTGCACCCCGGATCCCCCCATGGGGGGGAAATACCACGCCACCACAAGGACGTGGGGCCTTCTTTCGGGCGAACCGGTATTCGGCCAATGGGCGCTCATCGGAAGCTGGCGATGGCAGAAAGCGGTTTGCGCGACAGATCAGGTACCTGCGCGTCTTCGGCGGCGTACCCCACCACGAGTAGGATGACCGCCCGCTCGTGGGAAGGCCGATCCAGTGCCTTGTTAAGGAAACCCATGGGACTGGGCGTGTGGGTCAACGTACTCAGGCCTGCCTGATGCAAAGCCGTGATGAGCATTCCGGTGGCAATACCCACCGACTCCGGTACGTAGTAGTTCTTGGAGCGATTCCCATCTTCATCCAGGTCGAAATTGCGCGCAAAGATGGCAATCAGCCACGGAGCTTTCTCCAGAAAGGGTTTGTTGGCGTCGGTCCCGAAAGGCCGCAGCGCATCGAGCCACTCCTCCCCCGCCCGACCGTCATAAAACGCCCGCTCTTCTTCTTCTGCCGCTTCGCGGATGGCCCGCTTCACATCCGGATCCGAAACGGCAGCAAAATGCCATGGCTGCTTGTGGGCGCCCGATGGTGCGGTTCCGGCCGATCGGATGCACCACTCGATGACGCGTCGATCCACCGGCCGATCGCTGAAGTCGCGTATGGTCCGTCTGCCTTCCAACAGGGCGTGGAATGCGGCGGCGCGCTCCACCTGCTCCTCGCCTTCGGACCGGATCGGATGCTGGAACGGAATGAACTCCTGAGATCTGCTCATACCAGGGTCAGGCGGGTATCGAGGGAATTGAAAACGTCACATCCGTCAGAGCGTAACTGTACCATGTTCTCGATACGGATGCCAAAGGATCCGGGAAAATATACGCCCGGCTCAAGAGTGATCACCGAACCGGCCGGCAAGGGATGCGGATTCTTCGCCGAAACAGAGGGGTATTCATGGATCTCCAGGCCCACGCCGTGCCCGAGACTGTGGGTGAACCGGTTCCCGACGCCATGACGCGTGAGCACGTCCCGTGCCACGGCATCGAGCACTACCCCTTGGATGCCGGCGGACGCATGATCCGTTGCTTTCTGTAATGCATCCTGGACGGCTGCATAGGCGTCCAGGAATGACTTGTCGGCGCCGCCGAACGCAATCATGCGCGTCATGTCCGAATGGTATCCCTCGACGACGCAACCAAAGTCAAGCAGGATGATGTCTCCGTGCTTCAGTGCTCGGCCTCCGGGCCGCGCATGAGGAAGGGCCGAGCGCTCAGAAAAGGCCACTATGGTATCGTATGCGGATCTCGATGCTCCTTCCCTGCGCTGAAGGTGGTCGATCTCGGCTGCCAGTTCGTTCTCCGTGATCCCTTCCTTCAGCGTTCCGATGATGCGCGTAAACGTGGCTTCGGTGATTTCGAGAGCACGCCGAATCAATCCGACCTCCGCGCTTGACTTCGGAGCTCGGAGATCGGGAAACGGATCGTTCACAGGCTGGATTTCGGCCCTGGGCAATACGTGTTCAACGTGGCGCAAGGTGGCCCATGGAACGTGATCAGCCTGAACGAGGACCGTGGCTATCGGCCGCTCGGAAAGCCACACGGCAGCGCTGCGAAGGGCATCTCCCTGCAGGATGACCACTTCCAGCCCGGGGCATTCTTCCGCCGCTTGCGTTTCGTACCGACCATCGGTGATCAGAACGGTCCGATCGGAAAGGAACACGAGGCAACCGTTGGATCCGCTGAATCCCGAACACCACGTCATGTCCGGGCCGTTGGCCACCAGAAGGGCTGTCTCAGCCCCTGGATCAAGGCGCTCCCTGACGCCCGCAATTCGGGATCGGATGCGATCGTGCATGGGCCCTGTCAACTCCGGGTGGAGTAATTGGGCGCTTCCTTCGTGATGGCAATGTTGTGGGGGTGGCTTTCGACAAACGACGAGGCCGAGATGCGCACGAACTGTGCACGGCGGTACAGCTCGGTAATGGACTCGCAACCGCAATATCCCATGGCCGCGCGCAGACCACCCATCATCTGATAGACCACCTCATGCAGCGTACCACCGTAGGGGACTCGCCCTTCGATGCCTTCTGGGACCAGCTTCTTGATGTCATCCTCGGCGTCCTGGAAATAGCGATCCTTGCTTCCGGACTGCATGGCGCCCAGGGAGCCCATTCCACGATAGCTCTTGTATTTGCGGCCTTCCAACAGAATGGTTTCGCCGGGGCTTTCCTCGACGCGGGCAAACATGCCACCGATCATGACGCTCTGCGCGCCAGCAGCCAGGGCTTTGGGAATTTCTCCCGTCTGTTTGATACCGCCGTCGGCAATGATGGGAATTCCGAACGGAGCGGCCGCTTCGGCACATTCGATGACCGCGGACAGCTGAGGTACACCGACGCCTGCCACAATACGCGTGGTGCAGATCGATCCCGGGCCGATACCCACCTTTACGCAATCGGCTCCCGCCTCGATCAAATCCCGGGTTGCTTCTGCCGTGGCCACGTTGCCTGCCACAACATCGAGCGAAGGATAGGCCTTCTTGACGCGCGCCACCGCACGGAGCACACCTTCACTGTGCCCGTGCGCCGTATCGATCGTGACAAAATCCACGCCAGCAGCTACCAGGGCGGCCACCCGGTCCAGCACATCTTCCGTGACACCCACCGCGGCACCAACCCGTAAACGACCATGCTCGTCCTTGCAGGCAAGCGGAAATTGACGCTTCTTCTGGATGTCCTTGAACGTGATGAGTCCCGTCAGGCGTCCGGCAGCGTCGACCACGGGAAGCTTCTCGATCTTGTGACCCTGCAGGAGCGCTTCGGCTGCTTCCAGGTTCGTTCCTTCCGGAGCCGTGATGAGTGGTGCCTTGGTCATGATCTCGCGAAGCATCTGGGAGGCATCCACCTGGAACCGGAGATCCCTGTTGGTCACGATACCTTCGAGGATACCTGCGGCCGATACGATGGGAATACCACCGATCGAATACCGCGCCATCATGGCCCTGGCGTCGGCCACTGTATTCTCCCCGTTGAGCGTGATCGGATCCATGATCATGCCGCTTTCCGAACGCTTCACGCGGCGCACTTCGGCCGCCTGCTGTTCGATGGACATGTTTTTGTGCAAGACTCCCACGCCACCTTCCCTCGCCATGGCAATGGCCATGTCGGACTCGGTTACCGTGTCCATCGCCGCAGAGATCAACGGGACATTGAGTTTGATTCTCTGCGTGAGGGCTGTTGCCGTGGAAACATCCCTTGGCATGACCGACGACCGGGCCGGAACGAGCAGGACGTCATCGTAGGTGAGTCCGTCTCCGCGGAACTTGGGATGGTCGAGATGAGCGTCGGTGGGCTGCATAGGACGTATGCTTTCGTTGAATGCGTGTTGGGGGGAAGGATCAGAGCTTGACTTGTCGGTACAATGAGGCCACCTCGGACCGTGTGAGGCGCCGCCACTTGCCTTTCCTGACGCCTTTGGTGCTCAAGCCAGCGTAGAGGACCCTGTCCAGGGTCTCCACTGCATTTCCAAGGGCTTCGATCATGCGACGAACCTGCCGGTTCCGACCTTCATGGATGGACATGATGACGCACCGGGGATCGCCGTCCGGCGAGGCCACGACCCGATCGGCTTTGGCCAATCCATCGTCGAGCTGGACGCCCTGACCGAGTCGTACCAGATCCTCAGCAGAAATCGGGTCTCGCGTCGTGATGACATACTGCTTGTTGACCCCATAGCTGGGATGCATGAGGCGATGAGCCAGATCTCCATCGTTTGTGATCAGCAGGGCTCCGGTCGTGTGTCGATCCAACCGGCCAACGGGAAACAATCCGGCGGAGCCGAATTCTTCAGGGTCCAACAGGTCCATGACGTTGCGGCGCCCTTTTTCATCACTCGTGGTCGTGATGGTATCCTTCGGTTTGTTCAGCAGCAGGTATTCCCTGTCTGAGGGCGCAATCTGGCGACCATTGACCTCGACACGATCGCCATGGGAAACCTTGGTGCCCAGCTCCTGGACCACCTTTCCGTTTACTTTGACGTGGCCCCTGGCTATCAGGTCATCGGCCTCACGTCGCGAGCATTGGCCACTGCTGGCGATGTAGCGGTTCAGACGAACCGGCTCTTCCATGGACAGCACCGGAGCCGGTGCCGGCCCCTGGCGTCCGGAAGAAGCGGCCGGCTTGCGTCGCGTCGAATCTTGCGGGGGGCGACGGTTATTGTTCGGTCGTTTCTTCATCCTGGGGGTCCATGTTGTCCTCGGGCGGAACGCCCTCGGAATCCTCATCCTCACGCTGTTCCTGCTCCACCAATGGGAGTTGGACAGCCGTTGTCAGCAGCATCCGGGCCTTTTCTTTCTGGAAGGCCGGGTCATCCAGGATGGATTCCAACTCCCTGAGGTTGGGCAGGTCATCCAGGGTGTGCAATCCAAACAGTTCCAGGAACCGATCCGTGGTGGCGTACAGCAAAGGGCGGCCTACGCGCTCTGCTCTTCCCGTGACATCGATCAGTCCGTATTCCAGCAGCTTTCGGATGGCATAATCACAGTCAACACCCCGGACAAATTCGAGCTCTCCGCGTGATACCGGTTGCCGATAGGCCAGAATGGCCAGCGTCTCCATGAGAGTTCTCGACAACTTGCGCTGCCGATCCGTGGCAAACAAAGCTATCAGGAAGGGTGCCAACTCAGGGCGGGTGGCGAACCGGAATCCCCCACCCCACTTTTCTATCGAGTAAGGTCGGCCTTCCTCATTCAGCTGCAAATTGATCCGCTCGACCGCCGCTTCCACGTCAGCCGTCCGTGGCGCGTCCGATCCAGTGGCCTCGGCCCAGGAGCGCGCAAGAATGGTTGCCGAGACCGGCTCCTCCGCTGCAAACACCAATGCCTCGATGGCGGCATCGAAGTCTGGTGGTGTGATGTAGAGGTCGTTTGATTCCATCAGGACGCGGCGGGGTCTTGCGTGGAGCCAGAACCCGTTTCCGGGGTCTCTGTTTCTGTTGACGGCTCGGGAGCTATTGAGGCAATATGGAAATCACTGGCATCCCCGGCCAGGAAAATGTCGATCTCACCCGTACGGGCCATTTCCAACACGGCCAGGAATGTGGCAATGATGAAGGGTTTCGATCGCCCCGTAGCCATTTCGACGAACGACAAGCGCTGGCCAGACTGGATGACCGTGCGAAGGAACGCCTGCTGCTCTTCCATGGAGAAGCTCTCAGCTTCCACCTCATGCATCGGCTCGTCCGGTGCCTGGGTCAGCAGCCGTCGCAAGGCTGTGATGAGATCGAATACGGTGGCTTCGACCAGTTCCTCTTCCGGGTCGGAGACGGCATCGGCCATGGAAAATGCTGCGCCCCGTATGAACTGACGGGACCGCTCCTCCCATTTTGCCTCCAATTGATCTGAAGCTTCCTTGAAGCGGATATACTCAAGAAGCCGCTCGACCAACTCGGCACGTGGATCCACCGGTTCGCCCTCATCATCCAGTTGCTGCGACGGCAGCAGCATGCGGGCCTTGATGTTGATCAGGACCGCAGCCATGTAGAGGAAGTCACCGACCCCATCGAGGTCGACCTCCTCCATATAGGTCACGTACTCAAGGAACTCGTCCGCAATCCGGGCTATCGGGATGTCATGGATGTCCAATTCATCCCGTCGGATGAAAAAGAGCAACAGATCCAGGGGCCCTTCAAATTGCTGGAGTCGAACCTTGTACATCAGCGGGTTCGATTATGTCGATCCCGGAACCAGCGGGCCGTTCCAGCAAGCCCTTCTTTTACATCCACGGATGGCCTCCAGTCCAGGACGGCCTCGGAGTGGGCCCAGGACAGGACGGAGCGTTTCTGTTCCCCTGGTTTGCCTGGACCGTGGACAATCTCCATGTCCGGGGTCAACACATCCCGGAGGATCTCGAATAATTGGACCACATTGGTTTCGACTCCGGTACCCACGTTGAAAATACCGGACCCTTTGTGTCCCAGGGCCTGCATGTTGGCCGCGACCACGTCCTGGACGTGGACATAATCCCGGGTCTGCTGGCCATCCCCGTTGATGATGGGCTGCTGTCCTGCCAGCATGCGCTCGCAGAAGATGGCAACGACACCCGCTTCTCCGTGCGGATTCTGTCGCGGCCCGTAGACATTGCCGTAGCGCAGAGCGACAAACTCGATGCCGTGGGTATCCTGATAGAAGAACAGGTACTTCTCGGAACTGAGCTTGGTAATGCCATAGGGGGAAAGGGGCTGCAACGGATGTTGTTCATCCTGGGGTGCCACAACCGGCTCACCATAGATGGCTCCCCCCGTCGAGGAAAAGACCACCTTTTTCAGTCCGTTTTCCCGGCCGGCTTCCATCAGGTTGAGAAGGCCCCCAATGTTGATATCCGCATCAAAGCGCGGGTCAGCCACAGAGCGGCGGACATCCATTTGCGCCGCCAAGTGGAACATGGTCGTGAACCGGTGTTCCTTCCACAGGACCTTGACGCCCGCAGCCCGGATATCCATCCGATGCAGCGTTGCACCGGTCGGTACCTGGTCCTCATATCCCCCGCTCAGATCGTCGATGACGTGCACTTCATGACCCTTGGCGAGCAGGGCATCGCACACGTGCGAGCCGATGAAGCCGGCGCCGCCGGTGACCAGAATCGTTTCTTTTGTTTCGTTCATATCCGTCACTTGCAGTTCACTCCGGCAGGAGCCGGACGTCGGAGAATTGCTCCGGAGCACATACGAGAGCGGCAGCTTCCTGAAGATCCAGCGCCGAAACACCATCGATCAGCTCCAGGATCTCATCCAAGGAAAAATAACGACCATAGTACAATTCCTGCCTTCCAATCCGCATCATTCGAGAACTCATGTTCTCAAGACCCAGCATGATGGATCCCTTGGCCTGACTCTTGGCGCGTGCCAATTCCGTTGCAGAAATGGGCTTCTGCATCAGCTTGTCGATCTCCCGCCGAATCAGTTTGACCGCTTTGTCTGCTTTTTTTCCATCGGTACCCATGTAGACTCCGAAATCTCCGGTGTCCGAGTGCATGTTGACAAACGAGTAGATGTTGTAGCAGTAGCCATACTTTTCCCGGATGTTCTGATTCAGACGGGATGACATGCCGCCACCCAGCACCGTATTCAGCACGGAAAGAGCAATCCGCCGATCATCATGGACCCCTACGCCGCGGCCGCCGAGGATCAGATGTGCCTGCTGGATAGGACGGCGTTCTTCCAGCAGGACGGGATTCGACGTTTGGGGAGCTTCACGGAGTGCAGGGACGGCCTCCTTGGAGCCCGCTGCCTGCAACGCTTTCTCGACCAAGCGTACGACTTTGGCGTGATCCACATTTCCTGCAACGGCCACCACCATGCGCTGCCCGGTGTAGAACCGCTCCATGAACTCGAGCAGCGTTGAGCGCTCAAAGGAGCGAACGGTCTCTTCCGTTCCGATGACGGGCTGGCCCATAGGACCCTCCCCATACACCGTCCGGTCGAAGAGGTCGAATACGTATTCGTCGGGCGTGTCCTCGTACATCTTCATCTCCTCCACAACCACATCCTTCTCCCTCACCATTTCCTTTTCGGGAAATACAGGATGAAGGACAAGGTCCAGCACGGTATCGAGCGCGCGCGGTAAATGCTCATCCAGACACCGGGCATAGAAGCAGGTGTACTCCTTGGATGTGAAGGCATTGAGATAACCGCCCACATTCTCCATCCGCTGAGCGATATGGTGCATCCGGCGATTCTTGGTCCCCTTGAACACCATGTGCTCGATGAAATGACAGATGCCCGAAAGTTCAGGCGCTTCGTCCCGACTTCCGACATCAATCCAGGCCCCCACCGAAACGCTCCGCACGGACGGTATTTCTTCGGTGACTACCCGTATTCCTCCGGAAAGGATGGTTTTCTGGAATCGGAATGACATGTCGGACAACAGGATGTCTGGCTTCTGTGGGAGCTCAACGTAAGGGTAAAAAAAT
>JAQCDI010000060.1 GCA_027620595.1 Bacteroidota bacterium
CGGCCACATTGGCCAGGCGAAGGCATTCGCCTTGAATTCGCATGGTCGTCATGGCACTGATCAGCATCCCCAGACCACTCGAGTTCATGAACTTCACCTTGGAAAGGTCGACCACGACATTGGTCTTGCTTGCCTCCTGAAGTTCGTGAAGCGTGTCGTGCAGTTTCGAGCCGTCAGGCCCGCCCATCACATTGCCTTTCAGCGTGATGACGACACAGTTGTAACGTTCGTCTACGTTGTAATTCATGTTCTCTCTTGGAGTGTGGGGTCAGGGATTGGCCGGAGTGCGTCCCGACTCGATCACCGGGTGGCAACAGCCCGCTTACGCAGTTCGAGAACCAGCGGGGAAGCCACGAAAATCGAGGAGTAGGTACCGATGCCGATACCGATCATCAAGGCGAACGCGAACCCGCGCAACACCTCTCCGCCGAATATAAACAGGACCACTACCACGAACAAGGTGGTACCGGACGTGATGATCGTTCGGCTGAGCGTGTTGTTGATCGACTTGTTGATGACCGTCTCGTAGCTCTCGGATTTGAAGATCCCGGTGTACTCCCTGATACGGTCGAACACGACGACCGTGTCGTTGAGGGAGTACCCCACGATGGTGAGGAAGGCCGCGATGATGGTCTGGTCGATCTGCAGCGAGAATGGCACGAATCCGTGGAAGATCGAAAAAATGCCGAGCGTGATGGTCACGTCATGGAACAGAGCGGCAACCGCACCGACACCGAAGCGCCACTCGAAGCGCAGCAGGATGTAGATGAAGATGACCAGCAGCGATCCGAGCACCGAGTAGATGGCCCCCCGCTTCAGGTCGTCCGCGAAGCGGGCGCTGACGGCATAGGTCCCCACAACCCGGGGCTCGGAGCCTTCGAACGAAGCCGCCAGGGCGTCGACGATGGTGTTCGATACGGCGGTCACGTCCTCAGCGCCAGCAGCGCGCACGAGCAGCTTGTCGCCATCGTACACTTTCACCTCGGGCTCGGCACCCAGGGCGTCAGCCAGCACCGAGCGCGCTTCACCCACGTCGATCCGTTCGGTGGAGTCCACGACGAACTCGCGTCCGCCACGGAAGTCGATACCCACTTCAAGACCGTGCACAAAGAGCGAAATCACGGACACGAGCAGGAGGATCCCGGACGTGATGTACCCGCGGGTACGCAGATCCGTGAACCGGAAATTGGTGTTTTCTAGAATACGCATGTTTCTATCCGTTCAGGGCCAATCGGCCCGTTGAATGCTTGGGGTTCACCGGTTCAGCCGAAGCTGACGCCGAGCTTGCGCTCGTTCACCAGGTAATCCATGATGATGCGGGTGAACACGATGGCCGTGAACATCGACGAGAGGATACCGGCCATGAGGGTGACCGCGAATCCCTGGATGGGTCCGACACCGAAGGAATAGAGGATGACGCCCACGAAGAACGTGGTGATGTTGGCGTCAAAAATGGCCGACAACGCCTTGCTGTATCCTCCATCGATGGATGCCTTGAGCGTCTTGCCTGTGGACATCTCCTCACGGATGCGTTCGAAGATGAGCACGTTGGCGTCCACTGCCATACCGATCGTAAGCACGATACCGGCAATACCGGGCAGCGTGAGCGTGGCTTGGAAGCCGGCCAGGATGCCCAGGATGAACACCAGGTTCAAGATCAGGGCCAGGTCGGCTACCATGCCGCTCGAACGGTAGTAGAAGATCATGAACAGGGCCACCAGGACGAGACCGAACATGACCGAGTTCAGACCGGCCTTGATCGAAGCGGCTCCGAGGCTCGGACCCACGGTGCTCTCCTCGACGATCTCGACCGGAGCAGGAAGCGCGCCTGACTTGAGGACGGTCACGATGTCCTGGGCTTCTTCTTGCGAATCCAGGTTCGTGATGTTGGAGCGTCCACCGGTGATGCGCTGGAGCACGTTGGGCCACGAGTACACCACTCCGTCGAGTACGATGGCCACGTTCTTGCCCACGTTGGCTCCGGTGACACGGGCCCAGTCACGGGCGCCTTCGGAGTTCATCGTCATGCTGACTTCGGGCATGTTCGTGAACTGCTCGAAGTCGACACGGGCATCCGTGATCACATCCCCGGTCAGTTCGATATCGTCAAGCACGCCAAGGAGACGGTACAGTTCGAGGCCATCGGCCGTCGTTCCGATCGGAGCGGAGGTGTACATGTAGGTAACGCCGCGCGGCAGCAGTTCCCGGACAGCCGGGTCGCTCAGCAGTTGGCTTACCGTAGCCGTGTCCTCTTCCGCAACGATCCCGAATTCGACACTCTGGCCCGTGGGCTGCATGACTTCGAGCAGTCGGTTGCCGGATCCGGACTCCGAGTTG
Organism: Bacteroidota bacterium; assembly: GCA_027620595.1. Taxonomy (GTDB): domain Bacteria; phylum Bacteroidota; class Rhodothermia; order Rhodothermales; family UBA10348; genus JAAZVD01. The sequence goes on from JAQCDI010000060.1 coordinate 2,338, forward strand.
GCCAGCAACTCGTTGACGTCGAACGTCGTGTCTGCGTCAGCCACGGTGGTCGAGTCGGCTTCACCGGCCGATTCCTCATAGAAATCAATGACCCGCTGCAGTGCACGGACGTTCTCGGCCGGATCCACCATCAAGCGGAATTCCAGGCGGGCCGTTCCACGAAGCAGTCCGCGGATTCGCTCGGGGTTGTCGATACCCGGCAGCTCCACCACGATGCGGCGGCTTCCCTGCTGCTGGATGGAAGGCTCGGTCACGCCGTAGCGGTCCACGCGGTCGCGGATGATCGACATGGCGCGGGAGACGGCTTCATTGGCCTCCGTCTGAAGGTATGCTGCCACATCGGCATTCGAGGAGCGGCGGGTGATGCCGGCTGCCTCGTTGCGGAAGTAGCGGGACAGGCGAGCGTCCGCGTCGCGGGCTTCGAATTCATCGACGAACGCCTGGATGATGTTGTCGTCCGCCGAAGAAGCCGCCTGTGCATTGGCCGCTGCGAATACTTCGTCGAAGGTCTGGTCCACATCGGTTGCCAGCTCGCGGATGAGGGCCTCCACGCGCACTTCAAGGGTGACGTGCATACCTCCCAGGAGGTCCAGACCCAGGTTGAGGGCCTTCTCATCGATGCTGCGGATGCGCACCAGGTTTTCGTTTTCGTAGGCCTGCCGCTCTTCGGCGGTCATGGCGTTGAGTTCCCGATTCAGGAAGTACTTCTGGGCCGAGGGATACAGGTAGTATCCCGACATGACCAGGAAGAACACCGTCAGGAAGATCTTGAATCCGTTTCCTTGCATGATTCTGAGGTCGCTTGATGGAGAGAGGAGATGGCCTGCATCCATGCAGGCCGGGCCGCTTTCCGGAATAATCCGGAAGCGGCCTGAATGGAAAAATGTGGGGAGATTCCGCGGGCGTCTAGGGCGCGCGGGGGTGCAGCGGCCCCGTGCGTTCCATCGCTCCGTGTTGCGAGGCAGACACCTCGGCAGCCGAGGAACCGGCCGGGAGCATGGATGGAGCGCTCGAAACGGATTCCAGGGCACCCGGTGCCATAACCAGGTCCGGGTACTCAGGTCCCGGACGGCGAACCGTTGGCGTCGACGACGCGGAGATGGGGCCAACGAGCGCAGCCCGGACCATGGCATCTTCGAGCGCCTTCGTAAAGAAATCCCGGACGTCGGCGGACAAATCCGTGCGTTCCGAGGCCGCCCGGATGTCATCCCGCGTCACCGCTACCGCACCGGGTGCAAAAACACCGGTCAACACACTGCCCAGCATGAGCAGCGCGAAGAAACGGGAGCAGCGGGTGGAGGCCATGGACGGGGGTGAACCGGATCGGAAGCGATAAGGGAATCCCTTTGGGAAGGGACGGGCGCTGTACCCGGCTCAGGTATCCCGGTTCCGGAAAAATGTCGGGAAATGAACGTTTTTGCCCTGCTCGTCGCCCCCTTCTTCGCAACGTTTTGACAGGATCTGAATCCGCCGGGCACAACCTGAGGTCTACCTTGGCGTTTCCCTTCTTTTGTCGAAATCCTCCCAGCGTGTACCTGCCGTGACCGGTTCTCATCGACTCCGTCGCCAATTCACGTTTTTCACGTTCCTCGTAGCCATCGCCCTGTTGGCCTGGGGGGCTTTCGTGACCTCCATCGACGCCGGGCTGGCCGTGCCGGACTGGCCTACGTCGTTCGACTCCTACGACCCCTTCAACCCCTGGCCCCAGTGGTGGACCATCACGCCGGTACTCGCCGAGCATGGACATCGCCTGCTCGGGGCGCTGGTCGGCTTCCTGACCCTGATCCTGGCTTTCTGGACGTGGCGCTCCGACGAACGCAAATGGATGCGGAGACTGGGATGGGGTGCACTCGTGCTGGTCATCCTGCAAGGCACCCTCGGCGGTCTGCGCGTCGTGTGGGTGTCGCTCGACCTGGCCGTTGTCCACGCCTGTGTCGCACAACTCTTCTTTGCCCTCCTGGCGTCCATGACGTTGTTCCAATCGTCTTCGTGGAGGCAGCCGGTTCGCCCGTTCCTTCCGGCCGATCTGAAGCACATCCTGTGGTTTGCGCCACTTACGGTCTACATCCAGATCATCCTCGGCGCCCTGCTCCGCCATCCCGGCACCGGAATTGACACCTTGCTGGTCTCCCTGCACCTCGGTTGGGCCTTCATGGCCACGGCCATGGTGGTGGTCCTCATAACGCGAATCCGGTCTTCCCTGCCGACGGCGGGTTGGATGGGACGCCTCACGGGACTGTTGGGCAGTATCCTCGTCGTTCAGGTTGCACTGGGCCTGTTCGCGTATTTTGTGTTGCTAGACGAGACCGGACGCATCCAGCCCTCCAACGTCCAGGTCATCGCCAACACGGCCCACATGGTGATCGGCGCCTTGCTTTTTGCCACCACGGTCGCGACGTCCCTCCTTGCCGCCCGCATCCGCTCGCTTCCATCGATCTGAACTGAATGCCCACCCCCACCACCCGGACCCTCGACGCCCCTGCCCTGGCCACGCCTGCACCGTGGCGGGACTGGTTGACGTTGACCAAGCCGGAGATCACGTTCCTGGTAACCATCTCCTCCCTGGCCGGCTTCATTCTGGCCAGCACGGGTTCGGTGGACGGCTGGACGCTGCTCTGGGCCATGATCGGTATCCCACTCACATCCGCCGGAGGATGCGTCCTCAATCAGGTCATGGAGCACGGGTATGACGCCGGGATGAAGCGTACCGCACATCGCCCCCTTCCGGCCGGGAGGATCCGTGTCGAACACGCCAAATGGTACGGACTCGGCCTCCTGGCCACCGGCCTCGGGATCCTGTGTCCCCTGACCAACCCCCTGACCGGTGTATTGGCCGCCTTCACGGTGGCGCTCTATCTGTGGGTGTACACGCCGCTTAAGCGTCGGAGCACCTGGAATACCCTGGTCGGCACGATTCCCGGTGCCCTCCCTGTCCTTGGTGGATGGACGGCGGCCACCGGCCAGCTCGGCGCCGGCGGATGGGCCCTCTTCGGCGTTCTGCTCTGCTGGCAGATGCCCCACTTCTTCTCGTTGGCCTGGATGTACCGCAAGGATTACGGCAACAGCGTTTTCCTGATGTTGCCTTCTTCGGATGAGGGAGGAAACCGGACCGCCCGTCAAATGGTGGGCTATACCCTCCTCATGATCGCCTTCTCCATTACGCCCGTACTGCTCGGACTGTCCAGTTGGACCTATCTGGCGGGTGCCTTGTTGCTCGGACTGTGGTTCCTCCGCCCTGTCGGTCGGTTCTGGTTCACCCGCTCGGTCCAGGATGCCCGAAGTGTCCTCAAGGCGTCCGTCCTCTACATTCCGCTCCTGCTGGGAGCCATCATCCTGGATCGACTCCTGATCCAGTTGTAGCCATGGCGGTCCCTGACATCCTGTCTTTTTCCCGTGCCGAACTCAAAGATTGGGTGAGCCGTACCGATGCCGCATTCCGGGCTGACCAGGTGTGGCGCTGGCTGTGGAAACAGGGCGTGCGATCGGTCGAAGACATGACCAACCTGCCCTCGGGTCTGCGCCAGCGGCTGGCCGACGAGGTGATCATCTCACGGCTTGTCCCCCTGCAGCAACAACAGGCGTACGACGGTACGATCAAGTTCCTTTTCGGCCTCTCGTCGGGCCGAAGCGTTGAAACGGTGCTGATTCCGGATTTCAACAAGGACGGTTCGCCGAAACGAATGACCGTCTGCGTGAGCAGCCAGGTGGGGTGTGCCATGGGCTGCGCCTTCTGCGCCACCGGCCTGATGGGCTTCCAACAGAACCTCACGTCGGGCGAGATTGCCGAACAGGTGCTCCTGGCTGATCAGGCGGCCCGGAAGACCTGGGACAAACCGGTCAGCAACGTGGTGTTCATGGGTATGGGCGAACCGCTCCTGAATTACGAGGGCGTCATCGACGCGGTCGAGAAGCTGACCAGCGAGGATGGCTTCGGACTCTCGCCCAAACGCATTACCGTGTCCACCGTGGGCCTGGCCATGCGGATCCGGCAGCTGGCAGACGACGGTGTGCGATTCGGCCTGGCCGTATCGTTGCACGCACCCTTCGACAGCAAGCGCAGTTCGATCATGCCGGTCAATCGAAAAGCCAAGACCGACCTGGATGCGCTGATGGCATCGATCGAATATTTCACGACCAGGACCGGCCAGCGCATCACCTACGAATACTGCATGTTTGCTGGATTCAACGACTCTGTGGCAGATGCGAGGGAACTGGCCAGCCTCGTGGCGCGTGCTCCCAGCAAGGTCAACCTCATCATGTACAACCCGGTCGAAGGCCTTGGTTTCTCCCGATCCCCGGAGGATACCCTGGAGCGATTCCTGGCCGAATTGGTGCGTCATGAGGTGACAGTAACCGTTCGGCGAAGCCGTGGTCAGGACATCGATGCTGCCTGCGGCCAGCTGGCCATCAAATCCCGGGTTGACGCATGAAGGAAAAACAGAAGCCCTCCACGGAGCCCGTCAAGCTGGCACTCCCGAAAGACGATTTCAGCCGGTCCGTAATCGGATTCGTTGTGGCAGCCATCATCGGGGCCCTCGTGCCCCGAACCATCGGATATCTGGCCCGCCGTGTATTCGTCCGCTCGTTCCGCGAAGTGTTCATCCTGGTGGCGGCCGGATTCCTGACCGAACGGCTGGTCCGTTTGATTGTCGGATCCGGCCCATCGACCTCCTCTCCCACCAAGCGGGACGACTGAGTCCACCTTTCCTGTCCCAGGAACTGCTTTTTTGCCCAAGGATCTGTCCGGTATCGAAACCCTTGTCGTTGATCTTCTTACCGTCTTCCTGCCCAAGGTGGTGGGCGTTGTCGTACTGCTGGTGGCCGCCTGGATACTGGCCAAGTGGGCGGCCAAACGCGTGACGCGATCGGCGGAGAAGCGCCTGGATACAACGATTGCCCGTTTCTTCGGCAGCTTGGTACGCCACGGCATCCTGATCCCGCTCTCTCGAACCGCGGCGTCGTTCAACCTGTCCGCAGCGCCCCGATCCTGCGCTACCTGGCCTCGTGATTCCGGATGGCCGTCTGCTCCTCGGAACGATTCCGGAGCAGGAAGGACACACTGGTCACCACGATCGTAATGACGACGATGAGCATGAACGCGTTGCCGTAGCCTTCGAGCGGCGTCTCGGCCGAAGCAGCCACCGCTCCGACAGCAGCAGCCGAGAAGAGCTGACCCACCGAGATGTTTAGCGTTATCAAGCCCTGGGAAATGGCTTTCTCCTGCTTCCGGGCCTCATGGATCAGGATGTAGTTCAGGGACGAACCCAGCAAGCCGGCCATTCCGAGGCCGATCATGGACGAGCCCATGTAGAACACGGCTGCCGACGAGGGGCTCGTGGCTACGCCCAGCATACCGAGGACCAACAGGCTGTTGCTGGCCAGTACGATCATCTTGGAACCGGTGCGATCCAGCAGTCGCCCTGCAACGGGCGATCCCAACGCCACGGCCACCATCATGGGCAGGAGCATGAACGCGGCCTGCGATGTGCTCACGCCGTGCGCCAAAACCACAACGGTCGGAAAGAAGATGAACGCGGCCTCGTTGATGCCGGCGCCAATGGCATTGACCGATGCGAGGGCCACCTGGCGGTTACGGAACAGCTCGAGTCGCAGGACAGGATCCGCTGCGCGTCGCTCCACCGAGATGAACACCGGGACCAGGACTACAGCAGCCAGCAGTGCAGACAATACCCGCCAGGATGTCAGGCTGCCGCTGACATCGGTCGTATCGAATACGGAAAGCGCGTAGGCCAGACAGAGCAGGATGCCGCCAAGGGACAGGAGGCCTTTCCAGTCCAGGGGCTGGCTCTGGTTGTCCCGGGTTGCCGGAAGGATGCGCCAGCCCAGGATCAGGACCAGCAGGGCAATGGGCACATTGGTCAAATACAGCCAGCGCCAACCCAGAGACAACATGATCCCCGCCAGGATGGGACCGATGATGAAGGCAATCCCGAATACGGATCCCAGGAGACCGAAGGCTCGCCCCCGTCGCTCCATGGGGATGATGGCGCCCACCACGGAGGCGGCCACCGGGAAGATGCCGGCCGCTGCCATGCCCTGCATGGCGCGGCCGACCAGAAGCACCGTAAAGGACGGCGACAGGGCCACTGTAAGGCTTCCCAGTCCGAAGAGCGCCACATCCAACAGGTACATCCGCTTGCGGCCCACCCGATCGGCCAGCTTGGTCATGATGGGCACACTGACCAGGTTGGCTAATACCCAGACCGAGAAGACCCAGGAAACCAGCCGGTCGTCCAGATCAAACGCTTCCCGGATGGCCGGAATGGCAGGCCCGAGGATGGCGATATCCATGGCGCCCATGAGGACACCGATGAACAGCACGGCCATCACGGAACGACGTGGACGTGTGGTCTCGTCAGTCAAAGCGGCAAGTACTAGATTCCGGGTGGTCTGAAGGAGGCCCCGCCAACCGGGGATCGTTTCAGAAAATTGAGGAGTTCTATACACCACGCCCCCGGGAGTTGCCTCGGAAGGGCGGTTATCTGCGTTTTAACCGACAATTCTGATTTGCCTGCAGACTCTGCCCTCGTCCCGTCCGCTCCCCTCCACCGGCATCCCGGCCGGTGGCTCGCATCCGCGTTGCTGGTGCCGCTGCTGTTGGCTTTCACGGGCTGTCCCGGGGCTCCGGCCGATCTGGAAGCGGAAACGGCGGTCACATGGTCCTGGGCCGACTCCCTCCTGCGCACCCTGACACTGGAGGAAAAAGTCGGACAGATGCTCATGATTGACCTTCCCGTAACGGGATCCATCGCCGATGAGGATGTCCGGGCGGCCCTGCGGGACCGACTCTCGAGGACACACGCGGGTGGGGTCGTGCTTTTTGCTGCGGACGCGGTGCCGACAGCGCAGACGGTGGCCTGGGCGCAGTATGCCAGCCAGGTCCCCCTGCTCGTGGCGCTCGATGCCGAGTGGGGCGCGGGATACCGCCTCGAGGGGCTGACCCGGTTGCCGGACGCCATGGCATTTTCGGCCACCGGCAATCCCGAAAGGGCCCGCTGGGCTGGCCAGGTGACGGCCAGGGAGGCGGCCTCCGCTGGGATCTCCGTCCTCTTTGCCCCGACAGTGGATGTCAATACCCAGCCAGCCAACCCCGTGATAGGTACCCGTTCCTATGCGGACCATCCCGATTCGGTGGCGCGCTACGCTTCCGCCTTTGCAGCGGGAGTGGCATCCGTCGGGTTGCTGCCTGTGCTCAAGCACTTCCCCGGTCACGGCGCCACGTCCCGAGATTCCCATGTGGACCTGCCCATTGCGGAGTCGGACGACGCTTCCTTCATGAATGTACACGTGGCGCCTTTCCGCTCCGTCCTGTCCCGCGTGGAGGCAGGCGTCATGACGGCCCATGTCATTCCCCGCGGCCATGCGTATGCCGACACGGTTGCCGCCACCTTTTCCCATCGTGTGGTCACGGAGCTGCTGCGGGACTCGCTCGCATTCAAGGGACTGGTATTCACTGATGCGTTGAACATGGCGGGCGCTGCATCCGCCGGCACGACGGCAGAGCGCGCCATCCGCGCCATCGAGGCCGGCGCCGATGTGCTCCTCATGCCGCCCGACGAAGAGGGTACCTGGCTGGCCATCATTGAAGCTGTGCGTTCGGGCCGTCTTTCCGCTGCCAGGATCGATTCGTCGGCCGCGCGGATCCTGCGAACGAAGGAAGCGCTGCGCTTGCATGCGGCCTCCTTTCCCGGCGTCACCCAGGAGCTGTTTGCCGCCATCGAGCGCCCCGACAATCGACGGGAAGCCCGGTATGTGGCTCGGGAGGCGGTAACTGTCCTCAAGGACGACCTCCCCCTGCCCTTGGCAGCTTCCGGGTCCATCCTGCTGGTTTCGGTCGAACACCGGGCCGCCCGGCGACAGCCG
>JAQCDI010000061.1 GCA_027620595.1 Bacteroidota bacterium
CGCGCTGTGCGCGGCCCGCCCCTGAACGTTTGACGATGACGGGAGATCAGTTGCCGGGCTCCCATACGTGCACGTACGGGACTTGGGTGATGACCAACTGGGTCACCATGCCATTGGCGAGGGCACGGGAATGGGTCTCCACGGCGCGGAGGAAATCTTTTTCCTGAATGAACAGGTCTCCCAGATCCTCAAGCACATCGGCCGAACCAGACCGGTTGTCCACCTGCTCATACAGGCCAGCTGCCTTGTCATAGGCTTCGATGGCCCGGACGGGGTCCCCAGCGTCCTTGTACAGTCCGCCGAGCTTGGTCCAGGAATAGGCCTGTCCGGAAATGAAGCCGGCCTCTTCCCTGAGGCTGATGGCCAATCGGTGGGCCTCGATGGCTTCATCGAGTCGCTTCAGGCGCCACAGGGTCTGTCCGAGCGCCGACTGCGAGTATCCGGCATCCCGGATGCTGCCAGACTGCATGTGCAACCGGTAGGCTTCCTGGTAGATGGCCAATGCAGCCTCATCATTGTCTATGTCAAAGCCGATTTCATCCAGGGCATCGGCCTCGCCTTCCACGTCGCCCAGCAATCGCGCCGTTTCGCGTGATTGCTGGAATGTGGCCAAGGCTTCGTCAGAGCGCCCCAACTTGCGCAGCACCTTTCCGATCTGGTTGAGCGTCTGCAGGTGGTAACGCTGACTCTGCAACGAACCCTCCGACTGATAAAGGGTGTCTGCTTCCCGGAAGGCGACAATGGCTTCCTCGAATCGGGAGACCTTGTCCAGTGCGGCTCCCAGCCCGTACCAGGAAGCCGCCTGGCTTGTCCGAAGATCCAGGGTCGGGTCCGCTTCCAGGCGCTGGTTCTTCAGTTCGATGGAAGCCGTAAAGGTCTCTATGGCTTCTTCGTAACGTTCCAGGTCGTCCAGGGCATTCCCCAGATTGTTGACGGCAATGGATTCCCCGTAGAGGTTGCCTGACTCCTGGAAGATGGTCCGGGCCTCCTGGTACATGGACACAGAGGCCTCGTAGTCTTCCATGGACGACATGACGTCTGCCCGGGAAAAGAGCATGAAGGCATACATATCCCGGTCGTCAAGGAATTCGGCAATGTCGGCCACGATGTCCAGCAATCGGAAGGCGTCGTCATAGGCCCCTTCGTCGCCCAGTGCCTCAGCCTCGTTGGCCCACTCCGTAGTGAAGATGCCATCATCCAGGTCTGAACCGAAGACCGTCAACAGGGAATCGAAGGCCGGCGTCTGCCAGGCATTGACCAGAAGGTCCCTCAGTTCCTCCTGTCCGGGCGGGGCGTCATTGATGAGCCAGGTCGCGTAAGTCTCATCGATCCGCCAATCCTGGCCGAGGTATTTGCCGGGGTAGGAGGCCACGAAGCGAAGGAAGTTCCAGACATCCTCTGCGTCGCTATTGGTCATGGCGTCCACCATGCTGAACCCACCGAAGCGTCCTTTTTCTATCGGAATGTCCCAATCCGAGCCCGGCGTGATCTGGGGACGGATCATGTCGGCCGTGGCATGAACCGTTCGCAGCATGGACTGCAACAGGGAGTCCCGCAAGGCCGGGCCGTCTTCATACAGCACGGCCTCCCGCCCGAAAAGAGGCTCCCGGTCGGCGTCCAGGAACCGGATGGAGAGCTTGACCAGTTCGAAGAACACACTCCGCTCTTCCAGGTCCGGAATGTCCGTGGCCAATTCCACGACATCTCCCTCATAGACCAGCAAGTCGGCCCGCGTGGTATCGGTCAGTTCCACGTGCACGGTGACCATCGAATCCGTCACGGCGTAGACCGTGGCACTTCCAAGGTGATCCGCAGCCCCGTCATCCCTTCCGGCGTTCTTGTAGACCGATTTGGCTGCCCCCTTGGAGCCTTCGAAAAGTCCCGTGAAGGGGGAGCGCGTACCTGGCCACGGGTCTTCGTACAGGAAGACGAAGTGGTATCCATCCTGCTCCATGGTGTAGTAGACCCGATACATCATGAGCTCCCGGACTACATCCGTCTGGATACCTTCGGACTGGGCCAGCGATGCATGGGGAACCAATGACAGGCAGACAGCCAGCGTCAAGATGAATCCCTGAACGGGTCGTGGGAAACAAGACATAACGGTGATGAAGGAGGGAGTAGTTGCCAGGATTATCATGAAGTTGAACACTTTCCTTGCAGATGTGCAAGATTTATTCCGTTAAGATCAGGGTCTTGGCGCCGATATGACTGGTACGAACCATCGCAATCGACTCAGATGTCACTTCGCCGAACCATATTCCTCTTCCTGGTTGTTTGCACTTCCGGCCTGCTTGCTCCAGATGCACTGGCCCAAGCGGACAGCGAAACCGGGTTGGCGGAGGTTCGCCCACAGGCCGGAGAGGGCATCTGGAGCCTGCTGCGGCGTAGCGGAGTGGATCCCACACCCGCGGTGGTAGCCGAATTCAAGGCCATCAACAAGGACCGGCTCAAGGGGTCGGATGAACTCCGCAAAGGAGTGGCCTATCGTGTGCCCGTCCGATCCCGTCACGTCCCGCTGTTCGGGAAAGCTTACGCCGACGTGCCCATCCGGAGTGACAAACTCAAAGGACATGTGTACTACATCGTGGGCGGTCACGGAGGACCGGATCCCGGCACGCTCGGGACCTACCAGGGCAAGCAGATCGCCGAAGACGAGATTGCCTACGACACGTCGCTTCGCCTGGCTCGAGAACTGATGATGGACGGGGCCACGGTCTACGTCATCGTACAGGATCCGGATGATGGCATCCGGGACTTGAATACCCTGCCGGTGGATCATGACGAGGTCTACTACGGAAACAAGACCATCGTGCTCAACCAGGTCAGCCGTCTCCGGACGCGTGCGAAGGTCATCAATGACCTCTTCGACAAGCAAAGCAGGACGGCAAAATCCCAGCAGGTCATTTCCCTGCATGTGGACTCCTACGGGTACAAGGTCGAACCGCAAGTCGATGTCCATTTCATCGTGGGCAGCCGAAGCGGCAAGAAGCTGGCGCGCGCCGTGCGGGATACCGTGCAGGACAAGTACGCTTTCTACCAGCCCGAACGAGGATACAAGGGCGAGATCAAGTCCCGCAACCTGATGATCCTGCGCGAAACGAAGCCTACGGCCATCCTCATCGAACTCGGCAACATCCGGCATCCCGGAGACCAGCACCGGCTCGTCAAGCCCGCCAATCGGCAGACACTGGCCGAATGGATCAAGGAAGGGTTGATCCGAAGCGCTCTCGGGACGACGAACGTCTGAGAACCTCGGCTTGACAATCAGGACTGCCCATCCTCATGGATGGGGCCGACCTCATCGACGGACCCGCAGTGTCCGCGTCATCAACCGGTTTCCTGCCTGCACCCGGACCAGATAGGTCCCCGGCGGTACCTGTCCCGTCTTCCAGATCGATGTCTGCGGGCCGGGATCCCGAACCCCGTCGAACAGGACGGCCACCGAGCGGCCCAGCAGGTCGAACACTTCGATGCGCACCGGGGATCGCTGGTCCACTTCGTAGGCAATGGTGGACCAATCCACGGCAGGATCCGGATAGGCTGACAACTGCAGGGATGCGCCATTTCCGGGCCGCTCGATGGCCGTAGCCAGCGGGTCAATGACCAGGAATTGTCCCATCATGCCGCCATCCTCATGTCCCAACAGATGGCAATGGTACATGTACGGGGTATCCGGGTCGGCAAAATCCAGGAACTGCGTGATGAAACGAACGCGTTCGCCGGGATAGACCAGCACCACGTCCTTCCAACCGGCTTCCTGTGGCGGCGGAGGCACACCGCCGCGATCAAGGATCCGGAACTGGACGTCATGGATATGGAAGGGGTGCGGACCACCCCGGACGTTGTCGATCTCCCAGATCTCGGTATCCCCGAGATTGACCACCTCGTTGATGACGGCCATGTTGAAGACGACGCCGTTGATGGCCAAAGGTGCGGCTGGCCCGGGGCCTGCAGTGTCGAGCCGCATGGGCCGAACGCGGTCTGCCGACGACTCTGGCAGATTCACCAACGTGGAAAGCTGTTGGGGGATGGTCTGCACGGGCGAACCCTGGGCCTGGACCACTGCGATCTGCATGATCGTGAAATCCGTTCCGTCGATGGATCCCGCCGGGGGCGGAGGCTGGTTGGGCAGAGCCACGCCGCCGGGCTCGCCGCGCGTGAGTTCGGAGGAGTAGCTCATGAGGGTGAAGGATTCGCCCGAACGACCGCCCAGGTCGATCAGGACTTCCGCGCGCTCGCCCGGCGCCAATCGTAGCCGTTGCAGCTCAACCGGCGCTTCGAGCAAGCCCCCGTCCGAGCCGACCATGAAGAAGGGGCTGTCATCGCTCAGGCCGAGCTGGTAGACCCGGGCATTCGAGCCATTGAGCAGCCGAAGGCGATTCACACCGGCGCCCAGCGTCAGGACAGGATCCACGGTGCCATTGACGACCATGGTGTTGCCCTGCTGTCCTGCGCCTCCGGGGTTGAAGACCAACTGGCGTTGCGCATCGAACTGCCTGTCCTGGATCACGACCGGGATGTCGTCCACGCCGTACGTCCGGGGCAAGTCCAACAATGCTTCCTCCCCGTCGCGGACGATGATCATGCCGGCCAACCCCCGATACACGTGTTCGCCCGTGTGCTCGTGCAAGTGGGGGTGATACCAGAACGTTGTGGCCCGGTCCAGGACGGTGAAATCAGGGGACCAGACAGTACCCGGGGAGATGACAGAATGCGGGCCTCCGTCATCCTCAGCCGCCACATGCATGCCGTGCCAGTGCACGGTCGTGGATTCTCCGATCTGGTTGGACACGTGCATCTGCACCTCGGCACCGCGCTGCAGGATCAAGGTGGGGCCGAGGTAGCCGCCGTTGAATCCGTAGGTGTCGGTCTGGACGCCTGGAAAGAACTCGTGGCTCGACGGAGCCGCATTCAGCGTGTATACCGGCCCTTCGAAGGTTTCCGGAATGTACAGGGTATTCTGGGCGAGAGCCGGCGCGACGAGCAACGGCAGAAGGAGCAGGGTAATTCGGACACGGAGCATCGAACTCGATTGGCTTGGTAGGCTTCCACCGCAAAGGTCGGCAATCCCGCGCTTCGATGTTGTTACGAATTTGCGGTGGAGTGCGGCAAAGCTTCCGAACCTTGCCCCTTCAAGCACCGTAGTTTGGGGTTTGAACCCAGAAATCATTTTCAGACCGAGCCCAGAGTCCATGCGTACCACCCTTGTTGCCCTGTTTGCCAGCCTCCTGTTCCTCGCGGCACCTGTCCAGGCCCAGATCAATGCTGAAGGGGCCCTGACCTTCACCGTAGGTGTGCCCCAGGGCGAATTCGGGGACCAGCTCGACGCAACGGGCTTCGGAGGTAACCTCAATTTTGCCGTCGGCTTTCCCGGTTCGCCCGTGCTTGTCGGGCTGGATGCCGGGTACCTGATCTACGGCCATGAGCGTCGCAATGAGCCCTTTTCGACAACCATCCCCGATGTAACCGTGGATGTGGTAACGGACAACAGCGTGGCCAGTGGCCACGTCTTCCTGCGCTTCAAACCGAATCTGCCTGTCATTCAGCCCTATGCCGACGGACTCTTCGGCTTCAAGTACTTCGCCACGCAGACGCGCATTGAAAGCGAGGCCTTCGAGCAGAACGAGATCACGCGTTCCACGAACTTTGACGACACGGCCCTTTCCTACGGCTTCGGTGGGGGCGTCAAGATCAACGTGTTCACGCCGACAGGCGACAATGGTCCCGGTGGCGTCCACCTCGATCTCGGAGCGCGGTACCTGATCGGCAAGGAGGCGTCCTACCTGCAGAAGGGATCCATCCGGCGGGAAAGCGGCCGGGTCACGTTCGATGTGACGCACTCCGAGACGACCATGCTGCTCTTCCACTTCGGCGTCGGCATCACGCTCTGACGCGAGGGGATCAGGAGAGGAGCGTGGAGAGGTCTTCGTCGAAGGCCTTTCGACGCACGGGATCCAGGAGGTCCCGGGCATGCTCGAAATCTTCCGAGACGTCGTCCCGGTCCAATTGCTCATTGAGCCATTCGGTCTCGAAGAAACCCATGAGGTTCAGTCCGTATTCCTGTTCGAAATAGGCCACGACCTGCGCGGCATGGGAAACGGATGGGTCCACGGTGATTCCCGCGTTGAGCAGGAAGGAATGGATCTTGAGGGACAGGCTGTCCAGCGTGGCAAGTCGCATGGAGGGAGATGGCGAAGGGTTGGTCGGCTATGGGCGGTATCGACCGGCAGCGAATCCGATTTAAGGCCTCCGCTCCTCGTCAGCTCTGCTCGGCTTTCCCGACCGATTTGCCGGTGATGACCTCGTAGCCCCTGACCGACACATCCTCACTCAGGTGGGTGCGGGCACGCTTCGACGGGTCCAGGGTCATTTTCCACTGGTACATGGCCGACAGATACGGAGCTGCTCGTCCGAGCAGCTCCGAAAATTTGCCGCTGGCCTCGTATTTGCGCGCCATCTCCTGGGAGTCCCAGATGGTGATCGACAGTCCTTCGCTGCGTTCCTTCATGCCGATCAGATAAGCGGCCCGGCAGCCGGGAATGGCCAGGAGTTCCGGCACCAACTCATTGTCGTACAATGCGCTGAGCTCTTCGAACTGATCGGGATTCACCTTGGCGTTCAGGATGCGCACATAGGTGTGGTTGGTGATTTTATCCGGTATGTCCGACTCGGACGATCCGGCAACGACCGGCATCGCCTTGACCTCCGGTTCCTCCTTCACCGGGAGGTACTCCAGGGTATTCTCCGGCGTCAACTGGATCTTCCATTCCGTGGACTCCTCCTGGAAAGGGTGATTTTCCGAGACCAGGCTTTTGTATCGCCCGGACTGCTCATATTCCAGGGCATCTTCCGGGGATTCCCACAGCGTGAACGAGATGAATTCCGTCTCGGAGTCCGTGGCCTTGATCAGTCGGGCGAACACGCAGCCCTCTTCCGACAGCAGGGCAGGGGCCACCCGGTGTTCATAGAAGCGTTCGAACGCTTGGGCGGCGTCCGCTTTGATGCCGAGTTGGACGAAGCGCATGAACATGGCGTCCTCGGGGTGGCTGGCTGGGGATGGGTCTTATTGGGGTTCGCGGACCGATTGCTCGAGCAGGCGTTCAATCCGACTGCGGGCGTATTGCACGCGGGGCTGCAACTCGGCGTCTGCCTGGGACCACATGTCCACGAAATTGGAATAGGCGTCGATGGCCTTCTGCGTCTGGCCACTCCGGCTGTACAGTTCACCAAGTTGGAGCCAGTTTGGAGCACGGGTACCGCCGACGATCTCGGCATTGAATCCCCAGCTCCAGTCCTGCATCGTTTCCATCTCCCGGATGGCCTGGTCCACGCTGTCGATGGCTGCCAGATAGCGGGATTCCCGGTCGCGGAAACAGACGGCACAATGCTCCTCGATGCGGCTCTGGCGGAGCAGCGCAATGGCTTCCGGGAGCCGGTTCTCACCGGCCAGGATGGCTGCCCGGGCCAGGTGTCGACGGCCGTTGCTGCGCTGGATATGCGGCGGCAATTCCGATTCGAACCGGCTCATGTACCGTTTGGCGGTTTGCAGGTCTCCGAGGTCGGCATACAGGAGGGCGAGAGGGGCGTATTCCCGGTCGAACACGTGCAGGGAGTCCAGAGGATAGCGCTCCAACAGCATGTCCAGTTGCTTCCGGACCCTTTCCGGATCCTCGGTCATCTGAAGCTCCCAGTCCAGGCGCAGGAGCTCGGATTCGAAGGCCTCCTCCGGGAGTCCCGAAGCGACATGGTATTGATCCATCTGGGCAAACTCGCGTTCTGCCGCTGCCAGTCGGCCGGTCATCAGGCTCCACTGGCCCTGCAGCATACGTTCATAGGCCAGCCAGGCCTGCTGCGTCGTTCGGTCCGAGATGCGGATCTCCTCTGCTGCTGCCTGGAGCTGACCTTCCGCAATGCGGGTGTGGAACCGCAAGGCGGGAATGGTCGGGTTGCCCGGCAGGTTGGTCTCGAAGTCGTCGATCAAGGCCCACGCCTCTTCATACTTCTTGAGGGCCATCTTGACGTTCCACAGGTTCTGATAGTAGACGGTCCTTTTGCCCATCTGCAGCGCCTGGACAAGGTTGCGTTCCGCCTCTTCCCACCGCCCCATGCGCTGATACACGTTGGAAACGTTGTTCAGGGCCGCCGTGTTGTTCGGATCGACTTCTAGAAGGCTTTCATAGGCCGCAATCGTGCGGTCATAGTCGATGGTCACAGTGGTATGGTAGAACGCAATGGCCATGAAGCGCTCGCGCTCGGGCAGGCGGTCGCGGAGATCATAGGCCCTGGTGGCCGCCTGCACCATCAGATCCTGTCGGATGTCGAAGTTGTTGTAGGTTACTGCCAGTTTGCGGTGGGCCATGGCAAAGAGGGAATCCTTCTCGATGGCCTGGTTGAGCAGGACGATGGCCCGATTCACATCGCCCGCATCCTCGGCCGCCACGCCCTGCGTGTAGAGGCGGAGTGCGTCGAGGGAGGAGGTGGTCACCCGGTCGAGGTCGGCGTTGCCGCGGATGCTCCGGATGGATTCGCCGATGCGTTCGCGCAGCGCATTGGACAGGGCATCCACGGCATCGATCACATCGTTGTCCGACCGGGCCGTCTGGCTCAGGGCCACGAGCTCGGATCCG
The DNA here is from genome assembly GCA_027620595.1 of Bacteroidota bacterium. Lineage (GTDB taxonomy): Bacteria > Bacteroidota > Rhodothermia > Rhodothermales > UBA10348 > JAAZVD01. The sequence continues at coordinate 8,631 of JAQCDI010000061.1, forward strand.
TCGTGAGCGGCCAACAGCTTGGCCGAAACGAAGAATCCGGAGCCGATCGGACTGATCTCCCCGTAAAGTACGGCCTCGGCTCCCTCGCGGGCGGCAATCTCCATGGCCGTGTCCAGATCGATCTTGTCGGAGGAGGACCGGTTCATCCGGGACAGGACCGATAGGACATCGGCTCCGTCCATCACGTCGACGACGTTGGACTGGGACAATGCGATGCGCAGCAACTCGGAGATGGACGCCGACAGGCCCGGCTCATCAGTGCGATTCTCGAATTCGGCCACGACGATCTTGGCATTCTCCTGAAGGCTGCCCGCGGCCTGCAAGGAGGCGGTCGGGCCTACGCCCATGTTTCGGAGCACGGCCAACACGATGGCCAGGATCAGCAGTCCTCCTATCGAGAAAAACCCACCCCGAACCGCCAGTTTCCAGCTCAGCCAGGCAAACGGTCCACCTATGTCCCGGCCTTCGCGCTTGCGACGCTCCTGGTTGGCTGCCAACAGCAGGATGGGGAGTCCGAGCAGCATGAGCCCGACACCTAGCGGAAAGACCCAATCGGGGAGCCCGAGGATCCACATGGCGGCATAGACCATGGCCAATGTCCCCGCAGCCACCGGGGCGTACAAGGTGGAAATCCGCGCTGCGGTCGGAATGCCGCTGGCGTCCTCGGTTTCCGATACTCTTTCTGTCGTTGCGGATGCCCGTGTCCCGGAGGGCGATTTGAATTCGTCGAGGCGCGTGGCCACATGGGCTGCATCGGAGAATCGGTCGGCCGGGTTCTTGGCCAGGCACCGCATGACGATGTCCGAGATGGCCTCCGGAATGGCAGGGTCCAACTCGTGGGGGGAGGCGGGCGTCTCATTGACGATGGCGTACGTCATGGCGGCCTCGTAACCGCCCTGGAAGGGCTGTTTGCCCGTCAACACCTCGTAGAGGACCACGCCGGCCGACCAGACGTCGGAGCGGACATCCACCGTCTCTCCCTTGGACTGTTCGGGACTCATGTAGGCGGCCGTCCCCACGGTCGATCCCGCCTTGGTCAGGTCGGAGGACTGACTGAGCTTGGCCACGCCGAAATCGAGGATCTTCACCTCACCTCGGCGGGTCACCATGATGTTGGCCGGTTTGATATCCCGATGGACGATGCCGGCCTCATGGGCCCGGGCCAGCCCGCGGGCGAGCTGGATGCCGATGTCCACCGCGTCCGCAAGCGGCAGTGCGCCCTGCTGCAGGCGGTATTTCAGCGTATCCCCGTCATAGAAGGACATGACGATGAACAGGCGTCCCGCTTCGTCCTCGCCCACGTCGTGGATCGTGCAGATGTTGGCGTGATCCAACGCCGAGGCCGCCTTGGCTTCCTGGATGAACCGGGCCTTGGCCCCTGGATCGGCGTTCAGGTGGGGCGGCAGGAATTTGAGGGCCACCTCCCGATCCAGTTTGGCGTCCAATGCCTTGTAGACGACCCCCATGCCCCCGGCGCCGAGCTGCTCCTGGATGGAGTATTGTTTGATGGTGGTACCGGTCATGGGTGTTGGGCCTGGAGGGAAGACAGTGTCTGGACGAATGACCGCAGGATAATTGATACCCTGCG
>JAQCDI010000062.1 GCA_027620595.1 Bacteroidota bacterium
GCCCGAATCCACCTCGGAGCGTCCGAGCGAGTCGGTTCGTCCCTACGATGAACCGCCGCTACCTGTTTGGTGGCGACACATTTGCTGGCGTTGTTGCACGGTCGGGTCTGAAATGAGGGTCGCTCACGGTACCCCCGGAATCCGCAGTGGGTTCATGGTCTGGTAACGGAAAAGCACCTCACCCAACCACTACGAAACGCTTTGTCCACGATGCAGGTCGATGTCAAAGCCGATTTTTTGAAATCGGGTCTACGCAAAATGTCTGACAGGTACACCAAGTCGGCCGTAGCGGCTTCCGCCACGGCCGCGCCCGCGCAGCCCGCACTTTTTGACAAGTGTGAACGGTTCTTTGACTCCGAAGGACTGTTTGCCCAAGTCAAGGAAGCGGACCTTTACCCCTATTTCCGACCTATCGAGCGCAATGATGGCACGCGAGCCATCATGCAGGGTCGTGAAATCATCATGGCAGGGTCCAACAACTACCTGGGTCTCCTGTCCGATCCCCGGGTAAAAAAGGCCGCTTCTGAAGCCATCGAGCAGTATGGCACCGGCTGTACAGGTTCCCGTTTCCTGAATGGAACGCTGGACCTGCACATCCAGCTGGAAGAACAGCTGGCGGCCTTCATGGGCACGGAAGCCTGCGTCCTGTTTTCGACGGGATACATGACCAACCAGGGCGTCATCCAGTCCCTGGCCGGAAAGGGAGACCTGATTTTTTCGGACAAGGACAACCACGCCTGTATCGTGGCGGGTACCAAGGTGGCCATGGCCGAAACCGTGCGTTTCAAGCACGATGACATGGGGCATCTGCGCCGTCAGCTGGAAAAAGCCGCGATCGAACAGCCGGAAGCCGGCAAGTTCATCGTTACCGATGGCGTGTTCTCCATGAGTGGAGCCATTGCCAAGGTGCCCGAACTGGTGGCCCTCGCCGAGGAATTCGGCGCGGTCCTCATGCTGGACGATGCCCACGCCGTGGGTGTGATCGGCCCGGGTGGACGCGGAAGCGCCGCCCATTTCGGTCTCGGGGACCGGGTCCACCTGACCACGGGTACCTTCTCGAAGAGCTTCGCATCCCTTGGTGGTTTCGTGGTTGGGGACCGGAAGGTGATCGAGTACATCCGCCATACGGCGTCGGCCCACATATTCAGCGCCTCGATGCCTCCGTCGGCGATTGCCACGGTACTCAAGTGCCTCGAAATCCTGCAGGCCGAACCCGAGAGATTGGATCGGTTGTGGGAAATCTCGGATTACATGCGGGATGGTTTCAAGGCGGCCGGATTCAACGTGCTCAAGAGCCAGGCCCCGATCATCCCAGTGGTGGCCAACACCATGCGGACGTGCCTCGAGATGTGGCATGACCTGCTCGACGAAGGGGTCTTCGTCAATGCCGTCATTCCCCCGGCCGTACCCCAGGGCCAGTCGCTCTTGCGGACGTCCTACATGGCCACACACACGAACGAGGACCTGGATTTCATCCTGGAAGCGTTCTACAAGGTGGGGCGCAAGCATGGCGTGATCGGCAGCACCAACGGAACGGCGGCCTGATCCTCGCTTCGCGCGGAATCCCGTGCGGCCCCGCTTTGGCCTCCTGAATCCAGCCTCCGGCCCATGATCCCTGCTGAACGAACCGATGTCACGGTTTCACCGGTGCGCACGCGCCGGGACCGCAAGGCGTTCATCCAGTTTCCGTTCGATCTCTATGCCGATTCTCCGTACTGGGTCCCGCCCCTGCGGATGGATGTGGCCAAGCTGATCAACCCACGCAAGAACGCCTTTTTCGAGCATGGCGACATGCAGTTGTTCCTGGCGCGGAATCCGCAGGGGCGGGTCGTCGGACGGATTGCCGCCATCCGCAACGGGATGCACCTGGAGAAGTACGACGACGGTGTCGGATTCTTCGGATTCTGGGAGACGATCGATGATCTTTCGGTTTCACGGGCGCTCTTCAACGCCGCTGCCGGGTGGCTCCAGGAGCAGGGACTGCGCGCCATGCGTGGTCCGACCAATCCCAGCATGAACGACGTGGCCGGCCTGCTGGTCAACGGCTACGACCGACAGCCGGCCATCCTGATGCCATACAACCACCCTTGGTTCGTTTCGCACCTGACCAGTCTTGGGTTCGAGCGGGTGATGACCATGTGGGCCTATTGGGTCCACGCCAAGTACATCAATCAGGAGAAGCTCATCCGGGGATCGGCCCTGCTCAAACGCAGGTATCCGGATATCACCATCCGGACCATGGACAAGAAGCGTTTCAATGAGGAGGCCCGCCTTCTCATGGACATCTACAACGACGCCTGGTCCAACAACTGGGGACATGTCCCCATGACAGAGCGCGAGTTCGGCCAGCTGGCTTCTGAAATGAAGCAGATCATCGATGAGCGCCTGGTCATTTTCGCTGAGGAGAACGGGCATGCCATCGGCTTTGCGGTCCTTCTGCCGGATCTCAATCACGCGTTCAAAACGCTGAAGAATGGCCGATTGCTGCCCACCGGCATTTTCAAATTGCTTTTCCTGGCCACCAGCGGCGTCATCCAAGAGAGCCGGTTGCCCTTGATGGGCGTGCGAAAATCCCATCAGGGAAGAGCCATCGACACCATGCTGGTCAATGAGGTCGTCATCAACGGCATTGGTATGGGCTACCTGGCTGCAGACATGAGCTGGATCCTGGACAACAACTACCCCATGCGCAACATGCTCGAAAACATGGGCTCGGTCAAGGACAAGGAATACGGCTTGTACGAGAAGGCGCTCTGAGATGCAAGGAGTGCCATTCGACCGCCCAGTCCGCTTCGTCTATTTCGATCTTGACGACACCCTGCTCGATCATCACTACGCCGAGCACAGGGCCCTGGAAGCATTGCATGCCGACCCGGACCAACCGTTCGGCGGACACGGATTCGAGGCCGTCCATGTGGCCTACCGTGCCATCAACCCCCTGATCTGGAAAGCTTACGCCGCAGGGGACCTGGACAAGATCGGAGCCAAGGTGGGCCGGTTCCGTCGGCTGCTGGAAGAGCTGTCACTCCCCACGGGCGTTGACGCGCAGCTGGCCGACCGCTATCTCGATCACTACTCCCGTTTCTGGCGACCCGTGCCCGGAGCCCTGGATGCCTTCCATGCCATTGCCGAACGATGGCCCGTTGGCATCCTCACCAATGGCTTCGTGGAAATCCAGCAGGCCAAGCTCCGGCAGTACCCCGATCTCTCGGAACGATCCGCCGCCGTGGTGATCAGCGAGGAAGTCGGTGTCCTCAAACCCCACCCTGATCTTTTCGCGGAAGCGGCGCGAAGGGCTGGGACGGCCCCGGAGCACATCCTCTACGTCGGCGATTCGATGCACTCGGATGTAGAGGGAGGTTTGGGCGCGGGCTGGCAAGTGGCCTGGTTCTCGGCGTCCGAACACGATCATCCGGATGTCCGCAGTTTTTCGGATTGGAATCAACTCGTCAGTCAGATTCCCGGTTGATGGGGCCGAACTCCAATCGGCAGGCTCCGTGAGGTACGGGCAAAAAAAAAGCCGCCCCGTAAAGGACAGCTTTCTTTCTGCTCCCGACACGAGAACCTCCCCGGTGTGGTTTCACCGCCGAAACGGCTTTCCCGCACCGTGCGGGGAGGTTCGAGTCTCAGTGGATTCCCTTGTCCAGCAAGCCGGACTCAGGTAACACGTTCCGTTTCCGGTTCGTGTCCGATAACACATCCCGTTTCCGGTCTGTGTTGTCTCCATCGTATGGGCACACGATAAAGACGGAAGCCTGCAGGATATACATCCGGCCGTTTGCCTCCCCTTACGGTTCGACGCCCTGCCGGGTGGCATGTGTCCGATCCAGTCGGTTTCCGAAGAAACATCCGGGATCCGACGCATACAGGATTGCGGTAGGGACCGAGCGGTCCGACAGCCGAAGCCGTCGCACGTCCGTCCACTCGCGCATTCCAAGCGAGGTCGGTACACCATAGCGCCGGGACGCTTGCGATGCACTGCCTTTCGCCTCCCTCTGCGGTCCGTTCACTTCCGGCCGAAGCCGGTTGATTCCTTCCCGCCTGCCTGGCTCCTCCCGAGGATCATCTGCCGTCCGTCTCCACCTTGCGGTTTCGACTTCGAACATCCTCCCGTTCGGTATTCCAGACCCGTCATCCGACTCCCGCATCTGGTTTGCTCGAAACCAGTGCGATCAGCATCGGCGCGGAGGGGACCTGCCTGGCCCCCTTTCGGGGACCTCGATCTCCCTTTCGGTTGATCGGGCTTGCCTCATGCAGCCTAGAGACTCAGTCGCGTCAAGGAACTGTGCCGTCAGGCACTGGGACCATTATAGCTCGACCCCGAGGCGGTGTCAACGAATCCCGCGCCCCATCCTTCAACAAGAAATTCACACTGCAAGCACACACGTGTGCATAACCGAATGGTCAATCCCTCCCCCGAAAGCGCAAAAAGCCCGGCCTTTGCAGGCCGAGCTTTTTGGTGCCCATAGTCACTGCGCGACTGAGCGTTCCCACACGGGGACTCATTCCCAGGCGGCATGAGTGGTTCAAAGATAGACCGCTTCGTGGTATTGCGCAACCTCACAATAACGGCAGTGACTCCAACCGAACGAATTCTTCGATTTCCTGGGCCGAATCCGACCGAAAATCAGGAATCGCAATAACGGCTACAATCCTATTTGTCCGAGGAAGGTGGCCAAGGCCCTGGGCTCCACGATGAGGGTCAGCAACAGGCCTCCGATGGCGCCCCCAAGATGGGCCTCATGGGCGATTCCCCCCATGGCTCCGGTCTCCCGTTTCCTCATGGCCCAAATCGAGAAACCCACAAATCCCAGGGCGAACATCCAGGCAGGGATGCCGATGGCAAAGAACAGGTAGATCTTCTGGAACGGATGGAACAGGCAGAACGAAAAGACCAACCCTGAGATGGCCCCTGAGGCGCCGACGGCGCTGTAGCCGGGTGTTTCCCGATGCAGCCAGAGTGTAAGGGCGTGGGCAGCCAATTCGGCACCAAAGAACACCACCAGGAATTCCGCCGATCCGATCCGCGCCTCAAGCACCGGACCGAAAAAGAAGAGCGTGATCATGTTGAACGCGAGGTGTCCGAGGCTGCCGTGTACAAATCCGCCGGTGATCATGCGGTACCATTGCCCGGACTTGAGGATGTCCCGCGGCCGGAAGGCCAGCTTTCCGATCAGCGTCTGATCGTAGTACAGGGCGTATCCGCTGACCAGGATGTTGATGAGCAGGAGGAAAAGGGTAAAAGGCGTGTCGTAGAACACCGGGGCTCAGGTTGGGTTGGGAAGAGCCCCTGCTACGACCCAGTCGTCCCGGTGATTCAGCTCCAGGCCCCTTCCGGCGGTTCGCCCGAAAGATCCTGCTCCTGCCAGGCGCAGCGTACCCGCTCTGCAAACCGGAATGTGCGCATGCGCAAGGATGCCGGTCGACCCGCAACGAGGAACGCCATCTGGACGAAACTGAGATCGGTCTCGACCCGCCACCGAAGGATCTGACGTGTCAAGGGATCGGCCTGACGAAGGTGGGCGCTGATGAGTGCCAGTTGACGGACTTCCCGATCCCCCAACTCCGAAACTTCGGCCACCGGAGCAGCCACCGTCTCGACCTCACGAACATCCCACCGGGTCACCCACTTTTCCCGGCGGCGTTTCCGGGAAAGGAATCCTATCAACCGGTGGCGGCACATTGTGCGCACGTAGCGCAGAGGTGCATCGACCTCCGGCAACCGGGGCAGGAAGTCCGCCACCACATCGGCAGCCAGATCCCGGGCATCCTCCCTTCCGAGCAGGGGTTCATGCGCCACACAGGCCAAGAAGTAGGCCAGCGCCTCCTCATGGATGCGGGCAACGGACACCGGGGTCTGCGGGGGATCAACAGGTTCGGTCCGCTTGGGTAAACCTCGGGAGACAGCAGATCGGGACGGGGTAATGGGCAGGGGCAACAACATCTTCGGCGGTGGTCCTGGGGAGGTGGGTTTCCTACAGACACGTCGCCACGCTTCGCATAACCTGTGCCCCGCACATCCATCGGCCAACCACAGAGGAAGTAGGGTTTTTCCCATTGTGTGGCCCGGACACTGTACCTACCCTGGGATTGCACCTTGCCCTGGAGGTCCACCATGAAACTGATGTTTGCCACCGACCTGAACGAACCCGTCCAGGTTACCGATCATGTACAGCGTCTGGCCCGCAGGCTGGATGCGGAGCTGTTCGTGTTGCACGTGCATGTGCCCACACCCACGACCCCTCTCGGGGTCGATCCGCTGAGCGGATTCGGGGACATTGCCTATGCGCTCTATGATCCAGCGGTGGAGGACGCCATCGTCGAAGCCGAACGTCATGACTTCGATGCCTTCGTCCAGGAGCGCTTCACGATGCCTGTCCGACCGGCCCTTCACGAGGGCGACCCGGCCCGCGTCATCCTGGACGATGCCGAGCGCATGGCCGTGGACATGATCGTGATGGCCAAGCGTCACCATTCGGCCCTGGAGCGCATGCTCCTCGGGTCGGTCACCAACACCGTGGCCCGCGAAGCGCATCAACCCGTATTGCTGCTGCCCGTCCAGGACGCCGGCAAATAGGCCCGAGCGGTACGGCCTCAGGATCCCGACTGGAAGGATGCCAGCGCCTCGTCAAGGAACGCGATGAAATCCCGCACGCTCATCATGGCACTCTGCTGGGCCAGCACGCGTCGTGTTTCCGGATGCACGATGGCATAGGTGGGCAGCGCTGGGGTGCCGGTGAGTTCCATCTGGAAGGCATGGAACGCATCGCCGAGTTCGAGGTCATCGGTATAGAGCCGCAGCGGTACGAATGACGCATCCAGTCGGCTTCGGACATCGGGGCGGGGAAATACGTTGGCTTCCATGTCCCGACAGTTCGTGCAGGTCCATCCGGAAAAGTCCACGAGCACAGGCACCCCGCGTTCCTGGGCCCAGGTGAAGGCCCCTTCGATATCATCCACCATCCAGCCCTCTTCGAAATCGGCGGCGGCATGGTCGATTCCGATACTGGCCAACAGCTTGCGATCCAGGTCCTGGTGGGGTGGCAGATACGCGTCCAGGAAGCCCAGGGGACGTCCCAGCATGCCCGGCAACACGAGTAGTCCCCCGGCGAGGAAAGCCACAGCCAATCCAGCCCGGGCGACTGCCGGCCGCTCCAGTCGGCCATGCCCCACCCTAAGCCATCCCAGGAGGTAGAGCCCCGTCAGCAGCAGACAAGCGGCCACGAGGAAAACACCCAGTGTCCGCGGAAGCGCACCGATACCCCAGACCAGATCGGCGTTGGAAAAGAACTTGACCGCGGCGGCCAATTCAACGAATCCCAGTACGACTTTCAGGCTGTTCATCCATGCACCGGAACGTGGAAGCCGATCCAGGGCCCGCGGGAAGAGGGCCAGGAGGACAAAGGGCAGGGCAAAGGTGGCGCTGTAGACAACCATGCCAAAAAGGGGAAACGTCCACGACCCGGTGGCGGCGGCAGCCAGCAGTCCTCCGACGAACGGCGCCGTGCAGGAAAAGGAGACCAATGTCAGGGTCAGGCCCATGAACAGCACTCCCACCCAGCCGCTTTCTTCGTTCCCGCGGGTGTTGGCCCAGTTGAGCAGGCCCGAGGGCATGCGGATCTCGTAGAAGCCAAGCAGGGACAACGCAAAAGCCACCAGCACCACAGCGATGAACAGGTTCACCACCGGATTGGATGCAATGGCCAGGGCCCCGGCCGCCCCCACCAGCAGCGCCATCACGATCCCGATGGCCGTGAAGGTGATGACGATGGCGGAACCATAGAGCAAAGCGAGTCGAACCGCCTCCTTCCGCGAGTGCCCGTACTTGGTGAAATAGGACACCGTCAACGGTATCATCGGAAATACGCACGGTGTGAGCAGGGAGGCCAGTCCAGCACCGATGGCCAGCAACAGGAACGGCCAGATTCCGATTCCCGAGGCCGTCGATGTGGCCGTGGCGGTGAGACCCACTTCCTCGGTGAGCGCTAGATCCGTGGCTGAGGCCGTACAATCCACACAGGTCGGATCCACCGAGAGCAGCGCTTCGAGCTGCACGGTTTCGGGTCGCAGACAGACCCCAAGCACGTCATTGCAGATCTGGAATCGCACCTTCAAGGGAACGGCCAGCGTCTGTTGCAACGAATCGGTGGACTGCACAGCGGCAAAGAAGGTGGCTTCGCCATAGAACCACTTTAGCTCCATCTCGAAGATCTCGTCATACCCTGTCTTGGGCGCCGTCTGGCCCACCCGGCCCAACCATGACACGCCGATGAGCGAATCCCCCGGCGAAACCGTGACGCCATACGGCCGGCTCAGCACCTCTTCGGTTGAAGGCAGCGATGCATCGAGCGCATACATCTTCCAGTCCGGAGCCAGCGTGCCCGTGATCTTGAGTACGCTGGTGCCATCACTGCCTATGTTGGAAGGAATCGGGCGAACCGCCCAGGAAACGTAGGTCTCCGGGCCCTGGAAGGGGCTGCCCAGCAGAGGGCTGCCGGAATCGAACTGGGCCCGAGCGGAGGGAATCAGGACCGACAGGCCAAGGATCCAACCCGGGATCAGTGCGCGGAACGAGATGCGGGACATGGGGCTCAGAAGAAGGATGACACAGCGGCAAACGATCCGCGGACACGCAGGGTCCTCAACGCGGGCAACAGGTTGACCCTAAAAAAACAGGGTACCCGCCGTCGTTCGACTTCGGGTACCCTGGAATTCGTGCCGAACGTGTCGGTAAGTGCCGGTCAGGCTTCGTCCGTTTCGGCTTCTACGCGCACTTTTACTTCGGCCGTGACCTGTGGATGGATCTTTACCGAAGCCGTGTAGACGCCGGTATGCTTGATCTCATCGTTGACCACGATCTTGCGGCGATCGATCTGGATGCCATGCTTGGCCAGGCCTTCGGCAATGTGCACCGGACCGACCGAGCCGAAGATGCGGTTTTCTTCGCCGGTCTTGACGAAGACAACCACTTCAACGGAGGCCATTTCCTTGGCCAGTGCCTCGGCATCGTCCTTGGCTTTGGACAGCTTGCGGGAAGCCTGCTTGCGCTCTTCCTGCCAGGCTTTCACCAGGCCCGTGGTGGCCAGTCGGGCCAGCCCACGGGGGATCAGGAAGTTGCGGCCGTAACCGTCCTTGACGGTCACGATCTCACCAGCTTCTCCCAGGTTTTCGACTTCTTCGAGAAGGAGAACTTTCATGGTAGGGTCGGGCTGTGACGGAGATCCGTCCGTTTCGGATTACTTCAGGGAATCGGATACGAACGGAATCAGGGCCAGGTGCCGGGCACGCTTGACGGCACGCGTCAGCTGGCGCTGGAACTTGGCGGATACGTTCGTGATGCGGCGAGGCAGGATTTTACCCTGCTCATTGTGGTACCGCTTCAGCAGTTCCGTGTCTTTGTAGTCGACGTAATCCGGCTCGACGAAGGATGGTGTTGTAGACATGTTGATCAGTCCTCTTCGGTTTCTTCAGGTGCTTCCTCGACGACCGCAGCGGCGGCGCGCTGCTGGGTCTTGGACTGCTCGTAGTGACGGACCATTTTCGGATCCATGCGGAGCGTGAGGTAGCGGAGGATGTTGTCATCGATCTCCAGGGAGCGCTCGAGCCGGGGAATGATGTCTCCGGGCGCGTTGAAGTACATATTGACGTAGTACCCGTTGCGCTTTTTCTGGATCGGATAAGCAAGGCGGCGTGCGCCCCACTCGTCCACTTCGATGATGTCTCCTCCGTTCTCCGAGATGTAGTTGGTCACACGGGACACCATGTCCTTGACCTGCTCATCGGAGATGACCGAATTGACGATGTACGTGAGTTCGTACGTGTTCTTGACGATAGCCATGTATCCCTTTGGATGGTGATGGGCTATGCCCCGAGGACGCGGTTCATTGTGGAACCTTTGCCTGGAGCAGGGATGGTACAGAACGGTAAAATACGGCGCGGACTGGCAGATGCCACAATCGAGGGGCCAATTCGTCGAATCTCAACAGCAATGGCCGATCCCGGGGTTCATCCGTGACCGCACTCAGGCGGACATGCTGGCCAGGCGATCCGCGTTGTCGGCCGTGCGGAGGGCCTTGATGATCTCGTCCAGATCCCCGGCCATCACTTTTTCGAGCGCATGGTTTTTCTCGTCTCCTTCCAGGCGATGATCCGTCACGCGGCCCTGCGGCCAGTTGTAGGTCCGGATCTTGGCGCTGCGGTCCCCGG
>JAQCDI010000063.1 GCA_027620595.1 Bacteroidota bacterium
GGGACACGCCCTGCTCCTGCATCGTGATGCCGTACATGCGGTCAGCGGCTTCCATCGTCTTCTTGTTGTGCGTCACCAGGATGAACTGCGTCGACTTCGAGAAGGTGCGGATCAGGTGCATGAACCGGCCTACGTTGGCATCATCGAGCGGCGCGTCCACTTCGTCCAGGATACAGAAGGGGCTCGGCTTGACCAGGTAGATGGCAAAAAGCAGCGCGATGGCAGTCAGGGTCTTCTCGCCGCCGGAGAGTTGCGAAAGCACACTGGGCTTCTTGCCGCGCGGTTTCGCAAAGATGTTGACATCGGATTCAAGCGGATCGCTGTTGTCCATGAGCTCGATGTCGGCCGAGGCGCCTTCGCCGAACAGCTCCACGAACAGGCGCTGGAAGTTTTCCCGGATGGCGGCAAACGTCTCGTCGAACCGCAACTGTGCGGTGGTATTGATCTCGTCGATCGTGGTCATGAGCGTTGCTTCGGCCTGCTCCAGATCGGCCAGCTGCTCGGTCATGAACTGCAGCCGGTCCTTCTCTTCCTCGAAGGACTCGAGGGCCAGCGCGTTGACCGGGCCGAGGTGACGGATCTTGTTCTTGAGCTCCTGTACCTCAGTGCGGGCTTCCTGACGATTGAATTCCTCGGCTATGGGGTACGTCAGCGTGGAAAGATCAAGTTCGTGATCCTCTCTGAAGGAGGACAAAAGGTCGGCCAACCGCGTTTCGAGTTCGGCCCGTCGGACAGCCCGGTCGGACTCCCCGCGCATGGCGGTTTCGCGCTCCCGGCGGATCTCCCGAAGGCGGGCTTCCAGTTCGGAAATGGACACCTTGGTCTCCATGAGCCGCTCCTTGGCCACGTTGACCGCCTCGTCCAATGTCAGCCGCCCTTCCTGCCGTTCGTGGATGGTCGAGCGAAGCTGTTCGCAGCGTGTTTCCAGTTCGGCGCGCTGGCCCGTGAGGCCGACGATGGTCTTGCTGCGCTCTTCGGCGCGGCGCTCGAGGGTTTCGAGGTCGGCCCGGACACGGGTCAATTCGCGCTTCAGGTTGTCGAGCCGGTTGCGCGTCTGGACGGCCGCTATGTTGGCCTCGTTGAACAACGAGTAGGCTCTGCGGCTGGCTTCCTCGATACCGGCAAAAGCGGTCTCGGCGTCGGCCCGCTTCTGTTGCAAGTCGGCCAGTTGTACGGTCAGGGCCTTGTTGGCCTTGTCGGCTTCCGTGCGCTCGGCCCGGGCCTGGGTAAGCGTGGCTTCCTGCGTGGAAATACGCGCGGTCAACTCCTGCTTGCGCCCTCCTGCCATGTCGGCGGCGGCACTGGCACGGGAGTGCGCCCTTTCTGCGTCCAGTCGGTTGCTCTCGGCGGTCTGGAGCGCCGTCCGGCTTTCGTTGAGGGAAATGGCGCCGAGCGCCGCCTCCAGCTCCCGCTGGCGGGCATCCGCCTTGGCCAGGACCTTCCGAGCTTGGGCCAACTCGGTCCGGGCGCGCTTCAGCTGCTCGCGGCGTCCGATGCGCGAGGCAGAACCACTGGCCGATGCCGATCCGCTTCCCGCATGCAGGTAGCCGGCCGCATCCTTCCATTCGCCTTCGGCGGTGATCAACCGGCCTCCTTCGCGCGCGTCGACACCATCGAGCGAGGGCACGAGGAAGCTGGATCCGAAGACCAGGTCCACCAGGGTCTGATAGAGCGGGTCAATGGGCCGAACCACCGACGTCAGTGCCGTGGCTCCTTCGGGCGTGGCGGGGGGCAGCGGCGCCCGGAGCCGATCCAGGATCAGGAACGTAGCACGGCCCTTCTCTTCCTTGCGCAGGCTGGCAATGGCTCGGGCAGCTTCTTCCTCAGAGGAAACAACGATACAGCTGCCCAGGTCTCCCATGGCGGTCTGCACTGCGCCGGCCACGGATTCCTCACAGCGAACCACATCCGAGAGGGTCAGCAGATCCGATGCGCTCCAGCCCGTGGTGTTGGCCAGGTACTGGACAGATTCGGACAGATCCTCATAGGAGGAGAGCAGGCCTTCGAGCAGATGCACTTCGGATTCGGCGCTGTCCTGCGCGCGCTGTGTGCGTCGAAGCTCCGCCTGGTGCTCCTGCAGTTCCCGCTGCAACTCCTGCCGACGGGCCTCGAGCCCCTGCAGCACAGCGCGCGCAGACTCGGCCGCTTTACGCGCTGCTTCCAGGGCCTGTGCCGAGGCGGCCAGATCGGCCTGCAGATCGGTGGCGGATGTGTCGTGGTGTTCGAGGGCCGCCCGCGTTTCTTCCAGGTCGGCCGATGTAATGTCGATGCGGCTTGTCAAACGATCGATCTGCCGCTGCTTGTCCGCTTTGTCCGACGAGAGTTGCCGCTCGTTCAGTCGCAGATTGTGCAACATGACCTGGTGCTTCTGCTGCGTCAGCTGCGCTTCGTCCCGGATGCGCTTGGCATCGGTGAGTTCGGCTTCGGCCCGTTCGGCGGCCGGGACGATGTCGTTGTATTCGGAATCATAGCGGGCCAGGTCGGCCTGCAGGGAAGCCCGCTGACCGACGGACGCCGTTGCTTCTTCGTCCAGACGCGTCAGATCCCGCGAAATCGTGGACAGGCGCTCGGTGGCCACGCGCAGATCCGATTCGGCGGCCCGCAGGGTGTCCATGTGCTCGGAGAGCGCGGTCTGGGCCGCCGAAACGGCCTTTTCCCGGTCGATATGCTCGGTACGCAGTCCTTCGTGGGCTGCCTCCTCGGCAGCCAACTTGGCCGTAAAGGAGGCTGCCGCATCCGAGAGCGAGCCCATGTCCTTGCGGACGGCCTCGATTTCTTTCGTCAGGTGACGGAATTCCAGGATGCCCAGCGAGATTTCCAGCTCGTGGAGCCGCTCCTCATACTGCTTGAACTTGGAGGCTTTATGGGCCTGACGTTCCAGCGAACGGACCCTTTTGTCCAGTTCATCGGTCAGGTCCCGCACCCGGTCCAGGTCTCCCTGCGTGCTTTTCAGCTTCCGCAGGGTCTGGCCACGCCGGATCTTGTATTTGGTGATGCCTGCCGCCTCTTCGAACAGGTGGCGTCGATCCTCGGCGTTCTCCGAAAGGATCTCCTCGATCATCTTCAATTCGATGACCGAATAGGCGCCGGCTCCCATCCCGGTGTCCATGAAAAGGTCCGTGATGTCCTTCAGTCGGCAGTTGACACCATTGAGCAGGTACTCGGATTCACCGCTGCGGAAGAGGCGACGACCGATCGTGACCTCGCTGTATTCGATGGGCAGGATGCCACGGGTGTTCTGGATGGTCAGCATCACCTCGGACATACCGAGGGCGCGCCGTTTGGACGTGCCGTTGAAGATGACACTGTCCATTTTGTCCGAACGCAGGATGCGTGCGCGCTGCTCTCCGATGACCCACCGGACGGCATCCACGATGTTGGACTTGCCGCATCCGTTCGGACCGACCACGACGGTTACCCCGTCGGCGAAATCGACGACGGTCCGGTCGGCAAAACTCTTGAACCCGTGCAGCTCAAGCTTACTCAGATACATGTGGAAACGCGCTCGAACGCGGATATACGCAACAATGACGGGCTTTGGGCAAACAACAATTAACCCCCTTGAAAGCCGTTTTGCAAATCGAGTTATCAACAGGATGGGACCCTGTCAACGCACATGGCAAACCTCTGTATATCAATGGGATGAGTCCCGTGATCAACGGGGGCGTACTTAGCGATGCCCGTTATTGTATTAATGGGCGAACCTCCGGGAGAAAGCGGACCTGCTGTTGCGTCGGGATCCGGTGGCTGATCGGGATTCAGAGGATCTGGATGGGGGCAACGTTCTTCATTAGTATCCATAGATGAAACAAATCGAAAACGCGTCCGCTATGCTTGTCTTTCAACCGAGCGGTACCTTTTCGTTGTTGTTCTGGGTCATCGTTCCGAACCCCATCTTCCCCTCAATCCATGTTGACGCGAGCCGAAGAATTGATTCTGCTGGCCGTATGGCGCCTTCAGGAGGAAGCCTATGGCGCTTCCATCCGGACGCACCTGTCGGATGTCACAGGGGAAGATTGGCCCATAGCTACCGTGTACACTCCCCTGGATCGACTGACACGCAAAGGTCTTCTGCGCTCGCGCATGGGGTCCCCTACGGGAGGTCGTGGAGGAAGAAGCCGCAAGCTGTATCAGCTTACGGCAGATGGAGTCCGCACACTGGGACATGCACGCAACGTGACAGAGGCCATGTGGCAGGATTTGCCTGACCTGGGAATGTCCTGGTCATGAATCATCCTCCGCGGATATGGCTGGCACTACTCCGGTTGATCGTTCACCACAGCGAGCAGCAATTCGTTGAAGGAGATCTCGAAGAGACCTTCCACGAAATAGAAGCCTCCTATGGACGGCGAAGGGCCGCACAATGGTATCGAAGCCAGGTCCTGCGTTCCATTCCCGGCTTCCTGCTCAGAACCTCGTACTGGAGTCGGGAAATGACCAAGAACTATCTCCTGCTGGCCCTTCGCAATATCCGCAAGAGCCTCGGATTCATGACCATCAATGTGTCGGGACTGGCCATCGGATTGGCATGCACGATCATGATCGGCCTTTTTACCATCTCCGAGCTGTCGTTCGACACACATCATGAGAAGGCCGATCGTATTGCTCGCGTTGCCCGCACATCGAAGTTCACGGAGATCGAATCCCGTGCTGCGGTAACACCCGCTCCGCTTGGGCCGATGCTGGCCGCGAATTTTCCGGAGGTGGAGGACTACTTCCGCCTGTGGAAGCGACAGAATGATCTGGAATTGAGGATTGAGGATGTCATCTCGCAGCAGAGCAACGTGTATGATGCCGATGCAAGCATGCTGGAGATCCTGAGCGTTGAGGCGGCCGGCCCGTGGGTAGATGCTCCCCTGTCCCAACCCTTCCACATGATGTTGTCGGCCTCTACTGCGGAACGTCTGTTCCAGACGCGAGATGTGGTCGGCAGGTCCGTAGAGGTACAGGGCGAGGCGTTCGTCGTAGACGGGGTGTATTCCGATTTTCCGTCCAATTCGCACTTTCGACCGGCTGCCCTGCTGTCATTCGCCACCCTTATCCAACAGCGTCCGGAACTGGTGGGCCACATGGGCAACAACCTGTTCCATACCTACCTTCTGTTGACTCCCGGGACGAAAATGGAAACCGTTGACGCCAAATTTCCGGGCGTCATAGAGGCCGCAGCGGGCCCCGAAGTGGCCGCTCGTTTGGGATTCTACCTTCAGCCATTGACGGACATCCATTTGCATTCCCGCCTGGACCACGAGTTGGAAGTCAATGGATCCGTGGAGACACTTTTCATACTTGGGATGATTGCGCTCTTCATCCTGACATTGGCTGCGGTGAATTTCATCAACCTCTCCACGGCCCGCAGCGCGCGCAGGGCCCGGGAAGTCGGGGTCAGGAAAGCGGTAGGCGCTCACCGCAGCCAGGTCGTATCGCAGTTCCTCGAGGAAACGTTGGTGCTGTCGTTCCTGGCGCTGGTCATGTCTCTTCTGATGGTCGTTGTGTTCGCTCCCTTGTTTTCGGAACTGGCAGGCAGGCCGCTTGATCTGTTGATGTTGATGCAACCGGGGGTTGTTGCCGGATTGGTTGGTTTCGTTGTGGTGGTAGGTCTGGCAGCCGGCTTCTATCCAGCGCTTGTTCTGGCCCGGTTCAACCCCATTCAAGTGCTCAAGAGTGGAACGGCGGGAGCCGGAAACTCTGGCAGTCCTCTTTTCCGTCGTGGTCTTGTGGTGTTCCAGTTCGTCGTCTCCATCGTGTTGATCATCGGAACCCTGGTGGTCAACCAGCAACTGGAATTCCTGCGTAGCCAGCCTCTTGGATTTGATCAGGACCAGATGCTGGTAACCCGGCTCCGGACCCCGGAAATGCATCAGAACGGCGAACGGCTCATGGAGGAGTACAAGCGCGTTTCCGGAGTATCCGCCGTGACGGCCTCCGGGTCGTTGCTCGGAGGCGGTGCAAGCACCGTGCTGATCATGCCCGAAGGTGTTCAACAGGGCGTGGATGGAGTTTCGCTGGCCATGATGATGGTGCGCCCCGACTTTATTGACGTGATGAATGTGGGAACGTTGGCCGGGAGGAGCTTTGACCCCGAACGACAGACGGACCTGGACAATGCTTTTGTCATCAATGGCCAGGCAGCCCGTCGAATGGGGTGGTCAGCAGAGGAAGCGGTCGGGAAGGAAATCATTTGGCCTTCTGGAATGGATGGATCCAGCCCGCCTGTTCGGCAAGGCGAGGTCATAGGAGTCATGGAGGACTTCCACTTTGCGTCCTTGCACACGGCTGTCGAGCCCCTCATCATGGTTCCGGCCGAGCGTGCCGTTACCTACATCATGACGAGGGTGGAGACATCTGATGTGGTGGCCACCGTACGTCGCCTTGAAGCGGCTTGGGCCCAGGTGTATCCCGAGGATGCCTTTGAGTCATTCTTCCTGGATGAACACTTTGACACGCTGTACCAAACCGAAGAGCGTTCCGCACGGCTGTTCAGTGTGTTTTCCATTCTGGCCCTGACATTGGCGGGCTTGGGATTGCTTGGTTTGGCTTCCCATTCCACGTCGCGCAGGATCCGCGAAATCGGTATCCGAAAAGTGATGGGCGCCAGTTCCGGATCCATCCTGGGACTGCTGCTCAAGGAATTCGTCGGACTCGTGTTGGTAGCTTTCATGGTAGCGTCTCCGGCCGCCTGGTTCATCATGCGCGGGTGGTTGGAAAACTTCCCACTCCGTGTGGGTGCCGATCCTGCCGTGTTCCTTACTGCTGGATTCCTTGTCGCCATCCTTACCGCCTTGACCGTGGGATTCCACGCTCTGCGGGCCGCCTGGTCTGATCCGGTCGAAGCCATCCGCTGCGAGTAGACTCAAGGGCGGGCGACGTCTGCACTCAACCCCATGTTTTCCTTTGCGTTGCGGTATTGAAGAAGGGGTTTGAAGCGATCCGAAGGGGGTTTGCTTTGCGGCTGGTGTTGCGTACCCTGTGTCTTCCCACGACCATTCAGTCACTAGCTCCCCGTTTCCATGAACGACGAGGGGATGGTTACCCAGCTGATTGCGGCCCACCGCAATGGCGACGACTCTGCTGGAGACCGTCTGTTTGCGCTTGTTTACGATGAGCTTCACGAGATGGCGCGTCGACAGCTGCGCTACCGCAAGCCCGGCGAGACCCTCAACACCACGGGTCTGGTGCATGAAGCGTATCTCAAGCTGTTCGACCGGGACGAAAGCGGCTGGAACGACCGGGTACACTTCTTTTCCGTCACGGCTCGGGCCATGCGCCAGATCCTGTTGGATTATGCCCGTCGGGTCAACGCGGAGAAGCGGGGCGGGGGCATGCATCACACAGAGTTGAATGCTTCGCTCATTTCGGACACGTCACAGAACGTGGACATCCTCGACCTGGATGATGCCCTGAAGGAACTCGAGGCCCTCAACCCAAGGCTGGCCACCATCGTGGAATGCCGGTTCTTCGGCGGCATGTCCATCGAGGAAACGGCCGCCCTGCTGGATGTATCTTCCCGTACGGTGGACCGGGATTGGCTCAAGGCCAAGTCGTTCCTGTACCTGGCCCTGAAAGGCAAAGACTGACCTTCCTTTCCGTCCGATTCCATGAAGCACATCGACCCCGCCCGCTGGCAGCGGATTGAAGCGCTGTTTGATGAAGCATTGGAACGGGACGCACAGGACCGGGCGGCCTGGGTCCGGGAACAGGCCGGAGATGACGCGGAGCTGGCGCAACAGGTGCTGGACATGCTCAAGGCATCGGGTGAGGCGGCCACGTTCCTTGAATCCACGAGCCGGAATGACCTCGAGGATGCCCTGGCCCGGATGGCCTCGGTGGTAGAGGAGGAGAATCCCGAGGGCTCGGATCCGGAGCGCGCAGGGCCCTACCGGCTCATCCGGAAGCTGGGGCGGGGTGGCATGGGCCAGGTCTACCTCGGTGTGCGGGATGATGAGGCGTACAAGAGGTATGTGGCCGTCAAGGTGATCCGCCGCGGGATGGACACCGAGGACATCCTGAAACGATTCCGGGTGGAGCGCCGCATCCTGGCCTCGCTCAACCATCCGGGCATCGCGCAGTTGCTCGACGGCGGGTCCACCGATGAAGGGGTGTCGTACTTCGTCATGGAGTACGTGGACGGTGACTCCATCACCAAGTACTGCGACGAACACCGGCTGTCCCTGCAGGAACGATTGCGTCTGTTCCAGAAAGTCTGTGCCGCCGTCCACTATGCGCACCAGAACCTGATCGTGCACCGGGATCTGAAGCCCAGCAATATCCTGGTGACCCGCGACGGGGAGGTCAAGCTGCTGGATTTCGGGATTGCCAAGTTCCTGAATCCGGATCTTACCGGGTATACACTGCCGATGACCCGGGACGAACAGCGGGTCATGACACCCGAGTATGCGTCACCCGAGCAGGTACGGGGGAACAGTTTTACCACCGCGTCCGATGTCTATCAGCTCGGTGTGCTGCTCTACGAATTGCTCACGGGTCACCGGCCCTTCACGTTCCAGACCCGCGTGCAGGGCGAGATCGAGAAGATCATTCTTGAGCAGGCCCCCGAAAAGCCATCGACCATGGTTTCGAAGGTGGTCGATGCCAAGGAAGTGGCCGCCCTGACGGCCGAGCAGGTCAGTCAGCAGCGCCGGACACCCCTGGCGAACCTGCGAAAGCAGCTGGCCGGCGATCTGGACCGCATCGTCCTCATGGCGCTGCGCAAGGAGCAGGATCGGCGCTATCAATCGGCGGACCAGCTCCAGAAGGACATTGGATTCTACCTGGTGGGTCGCCCCGTTACCGCGCAGGATGACACCCTGGCCTATCGGGTCGGGAAATTCGTGCAGCGCAACAAACTGGCCGTGGGGTCCGCAGCACTGGTGCTCGTGCTGCTGGTGGTCATCACCATCGTCGCTGTTCGGTCGGCCGTGGTCACAGAGCAGCAGCGGGAGCAGATTGCCCTGGAGGTGGAGAAATCCCGGGAGGTGATCGACTTCCTGGTGGATCTGTTCGAGGCAGCCGATCCGGAATTTGCCCAGGGTCGGGATGTCACGGTCCGCGAAATGGTGGACATCGGTGCGGAGGAAGTACGTGAGCGGCTGGCGGACCATCCCGATGTGCAAAGCGAGATGATGCGGGTGCTGAGTCTGGTCTATGCGGGGCTGGGAGAAGAAGATGAGGGCATGGCCCTGGCCGAAGCCGCCTGGGATGCGCAGGTTTCGCTGGCCGGGGATCGACCGACCCCCGGGTTGGCATCGGCCGCGTTTGCCATGGGCGTGCTCAAGAACCACGTATCCGAACGGGACGCCTCCCGGGCTTTCCATCAACAGGCGCTGGCCATGCGCCGGGAGTTGTACGGGGAGCAGCATCTCGATGTGGCCCAGAGCTTGAACGGCTTGGGAGTCACGCTCCACGGCATGAACCTGTATGACTCGACGCGGGTGGTATGGGAGCAGGCGCTGGCCATCCGGAGGGACCTGCTCGGGCCTTCCCATCGGGACATTGCCGAATCCCTGTCCAATCTCGGCGCTGTCTTCGGTGACCTCTATTACCTGTCGGATCCCCGGGAGGCCGATCTCTTCACCCAGGCGGAGGCTTATTACACCGAGGCGCTCGAGATGACCCGGCGGGAACGGGGGGAGAACCATCCGTTCTACGCCTCGAACCTGCACAATTTCGGATTGACGCTGCTCGACAGGGGGGTCCTGCAGGAGGCGGAGACCAAGTTTTCGGAGGCCATCGAAAAGCGTACGCTCATCTACGGTCGATTCCACGATGCAACGGCCCGGTCGCTCAACATGATGGGTCGCGTGCGGGTGCAGCAGGGGCGGCTGGATGAAGCGGATCCGTATTTCAAGGAGTCCCTGGACATCCACGTGGCGCTCCTGGGTCCGCGGCATCCGACCGTCGGGATTGACCATGTCCAGTTGGCCAACCTGGACCGCGAACGCGGCATGCTCGACGAAGCGGTCGGTCACTACCTGGAGGCGTTTTCCGTGCTTCAGGAGTCATTGGGCGCACAGAACCGCCGGACGATCGACGCTGCCCGACGCCTTGGCCAGACGCTGGAAGCGATGCAGCGCCTGGGAGAAGCCACGCGCTATCTTGAAGCCGTGGTTGGTGCGATTCCCGTGGACGGCCCAACAAGCGGGCAGCAGGTTTCCGACCTGATTGCCCTGGCTCGGGTGCAACTGCAGACCGGCCGCCGC
>JAQCDI010000064.1 GCA_027620595.1 Bacteroidota bacterium
GTGCACATGGGTGGGTCCCGCTCTTCCAGCCGACGAAGGACCGCAGCCACCTGCTCGAGATCGTCGAATTCGGCCATGCGACCGGTTCGCCCCTTGATTTCCCCGACCGTTTGTGGCCCACGCAGTAAAAGGACCGACAGCACCGCCAACTCCGGCTGCGATAGCTGCCAGTGTTCGGCCGCGGCGTGCCGGAATTTGATGGCGCGACTGCCGGCTCCGGAGGCATGACCCGCCATGCGGTGCCGGATCAATTCGTCCAGTCCGTCCTGCACGATGGCTTCGGAGAGCTCCATGACCGGATCCCGGTTCGACTTCTGGTTGCACCCGTTGGTCAGGGAGTTCAGGGTCATCGGATAGTAGTCCGGCGTCGTCAGGTCCTTTTCAATCAGGACACCGAGGACGCGAACGGCAATGGGAGTCAGGGGCGTTTCCATGACAGGAGGGATCAGCGAAGGTGGCTCAGGTCCGCGCCGGGGTCCATGTCTTTCGGATCACGGCCCGGTTCGAACACGCGTGCGGATCGCACGCCGCCCAGCGTCATGCGTTCCCCTTCCACTTCCAGCCATGCGCCTTCCCGGAGACCAATGACGGGTACATCCGGGTTGAGCAGAACGAATTCCTGAAGGCGCTCCTCCCGGGTTTCGCCCATGTGCCCATCCGGGTGGGCGTCCAGGAAGTGCGGATTGATCTGGGGACGGATCAGCCCCAGGGTGCGGAACGACGCCGGTTCGATGATGGGCATGTCATTCGTCGTGCACAGACGCGGAGCGGCTACGTTGGCCCCCGCGCTCCACCCCAGGAACGGCCTCCCCCCGTGGACCCGCTCCCGGATGGCTTCCATCAATCCGAAATGGCGCAGGTCGTGTACCAGCTTGAACGTGTTGCCTCCGCCGATGGCCACGGCATCTGCCTCGTCAAGCGCCGCCAGCGGGTCATCGAAGCGATGCACGCCCATCACCTCATGCCCCTCCAGGCCTCCCTGGACCATCGCTTCATAGGCGTCATAGTCGAAGCGCACCGCCGCATAGGGCACGAAGGCAATGCGTTTCCCGTCCTCCGGCAGCCACCAGGCCAGTCCGGGAGCGGCATGCTCAAGGTATCCGGTTCCGTGGGTCCGGGACGTGGAGAGCAACAAAAGTCGCATGGATACGGGCGAACCTCAGATCCCCGACGCAATCAGCAATTCGATATCGCGGTGGGGAATGCCGAACATCGAGGCCAGGCTCTTCTTGGTGAGATGCTTGCGGTAGACGTACGTGCCGTTGCGCAGCCCGACATCCATCCACAGGGCCTCGTTCACGCTGGCCGCGTCCCCGATCTTGAGGACGTAGGGCACCAGCACATTGGTCAGTGCATAGGTGGCCGTTCGGGCCGCATTCGAGGGCATGTTGGGCACGGCGTAGTGGATGACCCCGTGCCGGCGCATGATCGGGTCGGAGTGGGTCGTGGGCTGGCTTGTCTCGATACAACCGCCCTGGTCGATCATGGTGTCCACGATGACCGATCCATCCCGCATGGAGGCCACCATGTCCTCGGTGACCACGACGGGTGCACGGTTGCCGGCCGACATCATGGCGCCGATGACCACATCGGCCGTCAGGAGCGCCTGCGAGATGTACTGGGGCGTGGCCATGGCCGTCGTGATGCCCCGACCGAGATAGTGCTCCATGGAGCGAAGGGCCCCCAGGTCGTTGTCCAGCACGATGACATGGGCGCCGAATCCCAGCGCGGTCCGGGCGGCCCACTCGCCGATCACCCCGGCTCCAAGGATCACCACATTGGACGGCGGTACGCCGGAGATACCACCCAGCATGATGCCGCGACCGTCCTCACCCGATTCCAGGTACCGGGCCGCAATCTGCACCGCCATGGATCCCATGATCTCGTGCATCATGCGCACGATCGGGAGGCTTCCGTCCGAGTCCCGGATGAACTCGAACCCGAGTCCAGTGACCCCCAGTTCGATGGCCTTGCGCAGGAAGTCGGGGGACGTATTCCCCAGATGCAGGGCCGAAATCAGGACCTGCCGCTCCTGCAACAGAGCCACCTCCTCCGCCGTGGGCGGTCCCACCTTGACGATCAGGCTGGCCTGTGAATAGAGCTGGGAAGCCGACGCCACGATCTCGGCGCCCGCATCGGCATACTCCGTATCGGAAAAATTGGCGCCACTGCCCGCACCCTCACCGATCAGGACATTGTGCCCGTTGGCCACGAGCATAGCCACACCGGCCGGCGCCATGGCCACCCTGCGCTCGTCCGGAGAGGCCTCCTTGGGCACGCCGATGGTCAGGGACTGGCCCCGTTTGGCAATTTCTTTCTGCTTTTCCTTGGTCAGGACCCCGGTTTCAAGGCCGAGTCCCTGCAATGAGGGTACTTCCATGGGTGCCGGCGGGATGGCTTGGACATCTAATATAGCGACCGGAGCATGCGCGTCACAGGTGCAAGTTGGGTTCGGGCGAACCGTTCAGGAGGCCGTCCAGCGCTCCATGAGGATGGCACCGGCAACAGCGGCATTGAGACTCTCGACTCCCCGTTGCGCCCCGCGGAGCGGAATACTCACGGCACCGTCACACGCGGCGCGAACGGCCGCAGATGGTCCATTGGCCTCGCTCCCGATGACCAGGACCGACGGCTCGGCCGGAGACCACGCTTCCGCAGGGGTTCCGTCCATGTCCGCAACCCATGCTGTGGCACCGTGTGATCGTGCTGTTCCGATCCAGGCAGCCGGATCGACCGCGGTGACGAGTTCGACGTCCCAGATGCCGCCCATCGTGGCGCGCACCACCTTGGGCGAATACGGGTCGGCCGTCCCGGGACCGATCAGGACGCGGTTCACCCCCATCCACGCAGCCGTCCTGATCAGCGTGCCGACATTGCCCGGGTCCTGGACCCCGTCGAGCAGGAGTGCGCGCGGAGCGGTTTCCGATGCATCCGGTTCGGTGGGCTTGCGGACCACGGCCAGGACGCCCGGCGGCGTGGTTACATCGGAGAGCCTTGCCATGTCCCGCTCTGAAACCTCGAGCAGCTCGACCTGCGCTTGGAGCCGACGTTCGAGCGGTGCGGGCAGCCCGAACTCCGGCGTCAGGAATACCGAGACCAGCGAGGCACCCGCATCCAGGGCGGACTGAACGGACCGGACGCCCTCGACGAGAAAGCATCCACGGCCATCCCGATGCTTTTTCCGGGACAGATCGGCGGTTTCCTTGAGCTGGCGGGCCGTGGCACGGGGCATGGAGCGGGGGCAGGGAAGGCTGCGGAAGAACGGTGAAGATTGGGGGAGTATCGCCCGCTCGCCGGTTGGTTTCCACAGGGGTGTTCATACCTTTGCCGCCCGGAGATGCCGAGGCCCGCCCCCGGGCTCGGCCATCCCGCCATCCATTGACCCAAATCCGATCCCTTTTCGCAGCATCCGGCCTCTGGAAGCGCTTTTCCGGCCGGCGCGACCATTCCGATGAACTTTACCGATCCCCATCGCAAGGCCATCTATTCCGAGCCGGCACCGATCCAGCGCCACCATGAGAACCCATTCGAGGCCATGGTGGAACGCTTTGATGTCGCGGCCAAGATCCTCGAACTGGACGAGGGCTTCTACGAGTACCTGGTAACGCCTGCACGCGTCCACATCACCGCCATCCCGGTGGTCATGGACAGCGGCAAGATCAAGATGTTCGAAGGATACCGGGTCATCCACTCCGATATCCTCGGCCCCTCCAAAGGCGGTATCCGCTACTCCCCGGACGTGAACCTGGATGAAGTGAAAGCGCTGGCTGCCTGGATGACCTGGAAGTGCGCCATTGTGGGCGTACCGTTCGGCGGCGCCAAAGGGGGCGTGATCTGCAACCCCCGCGAGATGAGCCGCAACGAGCTCGAGAAGCTCACGCGCCGCTACGCGGCCAACATGTCCGATGTGTTCGGTCCCGACAAGGACATCCCGGCTCCGGACATGAACACCAATGAGCAGATCATGGCGTGGATCCTGGACACGTATTCGATGTCCGTCAAACGTACCGAGACGGCTGTCGTTACCGGCAAGCCGATCTCGCTCGGCGGCTCGCAGGGCCGCCCCGACGCCACCGGCCGTGGCGTCATGACCGTTACCATGGCTGCCATGGAGCGCCTCAACATGAAAGTGGCCGGTTCGACCGTGGCCGTACAGGGCTTCGGCAACGTCGGAAGCATCGCCGCCGACCTGCTCACACAGCAGGGCTGCAAGGTGGTGGCCGTCTCCGACGTTTCGGGAGGCTACTACAATGCAAACGGGCTTGATATCCAGGCCATGATGGCCTACTCGGCCGCCAACGGCAACAGCCTCGAAGGCTATGAAGGGGCCGAGCCCATCACGAACGACGAACTCCTGGCCCTCGATGTGGACGTCCTGGCCCCGTGCGCCAAGGAAGACCAGATCACGAGCCGCAATGCCCACACGGTCAAGGCCCGCATCATTGCCGAAGGCGCCAACGGCCCCACGTCCCCGGGCGGAGACCGCGTCCTGGCCGAGAATGGCGTCCTGGTCATCCCGGACATCCTGGCCAACGCCGGCGGGGTAACGGTATCCTACTTCGAGTGGGTCCAGGACCGCCAGGGCTACTTCTGGACAAAAGACCGCGTCGAGCGTCGCTTGGACCGCATGATGGCCAAGGCTTTCGACGATGTCTACGACAAGGCAAAACAACACGACCAGACGATGCGCATCGGCGCCTACGTGCTGGCCATCAAGAAAGTGGCCGACGCGCTGCAGCTGCGAGGCATCTACGCCTGAGGGGTGGTTGTGGGGCGGATCCTCACGGCGGATTGTTTGTAGGCGGCGTGGATCGCATCTTGCGGACCAACCCATGCCTTCCGCCGTGCGCCTTGCCCCCACCTTCATCCTGGTCTTCCTGAGCGTCCTGCCCGCGCGGGCGCAGGACGCCCATGCGGATCGGCTGGCCGGTCTGGCGGCCACTTGCCTTGTCGAAGTGGTGTCTCCCCTGGATGCCTTCCGCTTCCAGCCTCAGGGCGTGCTGGCAGGTGCTTCGGGCACCGACCTGATTTCTTCCCCGCTTGCCGCGACCTGGACCCGCGCCGGGCACCGCGTCCACCGGAATCCCGACGGGGCAGAGCTTCCGCTGCTGGTCCTTACCATGGATCGTGCTGCCGTTTCCTACCGCCGGTCCGGACGTCGGAACGTGGTCCGGGAATCCGCGCTTGCCCTGACCTGGTGGCTTTCGGGTGCCGACGGCGCCGTGCAAGGAACGGATGCCTGCCACCTGAGCGAGGAGGACATCCTGACCCGCGATGCGGCCCGGTCGCTGGCCGATCGCCGCTCGACGATCACCGATCCGGCCTTGCCTCCCCGTTCACGGCTGCGGCAGGCCATCGAACCGGCAGTCCTGTTGGGGGCCACCGCCGTGGGGACCTATCTGCTGTTCCATCTGCGCAGCCGGCGGGCGGACAACGGATGACCCGGCGCTTGACCCTTCTGTTGCTGCTTTTCGCGGGATGCGCCGTTCCCGTCCCCCCCACCGGAGGACCGCCGGACACCACGCCCCCAACCCTGGTCTCTTCGGTGCCTGCTTCCGGAGATACGGACGTCGACGCCCCGGAGCTGGTCTTCGAATTCTCCGAGCCCGTGGATGAAGCCTCGTTCCGAAGCGCCTTTTCCATCGCCCCGGACATTGACGGCAGCCCGGAGATCCGCCGATCGGGACGGTCGATCCGTGTCCGGCTCCCCGGCGGGCTCCGCCCGGAAACCACATATCGGGTCACGCTGGACGTCTCCCTTCGGGATGCCCGGCGGGTAGGGCTGGACGCCCCGGTAACGATGGCCTTTTCCACGGGTCCCACGCTCGACCGCGCCCGCCTCTCTGGGCGTGTCGTGGGCGCGCTCGACGGTGAGGCGCTGCGTGGCATCGACATCCTGGCCTTCGCAGCTCCCGATTCGGCCTCCCTGGCCGGCGGCCCCCTCTACCGCACCCAGACTGGCTCGGACGGCGGCTTCCGCCTCGACTATCTCCGCCCTGGCGCTTATTTCGTGGTGGGGCTCCAAGACGGCAACCGCAATCGACGCATCGACCCGACGGAAGGGCTGGCCCTGCCCCCCTCCTGGCCCCTGATTGCCGACAGCGCGGGCGTGGTGCCGGACTCGCCCTGGGTCCTGGCTGCCCGGGACGCAACGCCACCCCAGCCGGATCGACTCCGCGCGGTGGCCGAGGGCGAGCTGGAACTCCGTTTCTCCGAACCCCTGGCGCTTCCCTTGGACCAACCCATGCCCTCATGGGAAGGACTGATCCTGACCGATTCGCTGGGTACTGCCGAACCCGTAACCGGCCTGTGGCCGACGGAATCGAATCCACGCTCCTTGCGGGTGTCGTCGGCGCCCCTGCGGCCCGGTCGGTGGACGCTTTCCGGCCATCTGGAGGTGGCCGATTCCCTTGGCAACGTGGTGGGAGCGTTGCGAGCCGGCGTGGATATCCGGGAGGGTCTCCCGACACCGGATGCCGTGACCCTCATGGGCTGGCTGCCCGATTCTCTGGCCGCTGCGCCGGGATCCGTTCGCATCCTCTGGCCGATCGAATCGGCCGGTCTGCGGCTGAGTCGGCCCGACGCTTCGGCCCAGGTTCAGCGCAGGGACACGACCGGCGCCCGTACCGAGGACTTGCAGCCTGTGGACGGCACGCTCTTCCGGCTGCTGGACGGCTGGACGGAAGACGAACCCTTCCGGATATCGGTGGCCCTCCCCGACGCCGACTCGGTCCAGACGCTCACCTTCCGACGCGCCACCGACCGCGAAGTGGGCGCACTCGGCGTGGTGGTCGAGTCCCATGGCCAACCCGTCCGTGGCGAACTCATGTCCACGGGCCGTCCTCGGCCACCCGTGCAGGTCCGCTCGATGTCCGGCTCCACCCTGCTCTTTGACGGACTCCCGCGGGGTTGGCGGGGCCGCGCACGCGTCTTTGTGGACCGGGATGGAGACGGCGTCTGGAATCCGGGATCCCTGCTACCCTTCGAGCCGGCCGAGCCCGTAGACTGGGTTACTTTCCGCGAAAGCGTGCGTGCACGCTGGGAGACCATCGCCGCGGATACCCTGCGTTTCCTGCCTCCTCAAACTGATCCGGAAGACGGATGACCCTTCTGACTGCACAGGAGCATGCCGAGAGCCGGCCCGACATCCGGAAGCGGTTGTTGCGTCCCGTGCTTTCGGCTGCGGCGATGCGGGCGGCCGACGGGCATACCATCGCCGAGCTCGGAATGCCGGGATTCACGCTCATGGAAGCCGCGGGGCGGGAGGCCGCCCGCATCGCTGCAACCCTGGTGCCGGTCGGATCCCGTGTGCTGGTCTGTTGCGGCAAGGGCAACAACGGCGGGGATGGAGTTGTCCTGGCGCGCTGGATGGCCGAGGCCGGATACGCCGTGGATGTCCTCCTGGCGGCGGCGCCCGACCAACTCTCGACGGATACTGCCGCGCATCTCGACCTCCTGCAGCGCTGGCCTGGATCCGGGGTGCATCTGCAGACCGACGTGCGTGCCCCGTACGCGCTTCCCGCTGCCGATCTGATCGTGGACGCGCTTTTCGGCACCGGCTTGACGTCCGCGATTCGCGCCCCTTTTGATGCCCTCATTGCAGCCATCAACGCCCATCCGGCGCCGGTGCTGGCGCTGGACGTACCGTCGGGCCTGTCCTCGGATTCGGGCCGGGCACTTGGCGCATGCGTGCAGGCAGTAGCCACGGTGACAATGGGTGCCCTCAAGAGCGGACTGCTCCTGGGCGATGGTCCCGAACAGGCCGGCACGGTCCATGTGGCCGATATTGGCATTCCTGCCACAGTCCTCTTCGAGCGGACGGACGATCCCGGGAGCGCCTGCCTCTCCACCGATGCCTGGGTCCAGGCCCACCTGCGCCCGCGGACGCGTCAGGACCACAAATACACCACGGGCCCAACGATCGTCCTCGGGGGCTCCGAGGATTACCCCGGAGCCCCCATTCTGGCCGCCCGCGCTGCGGCCCGCGTTGGCAGCGGGTACGTGGTGGCTGGGGCGCCGTCCTCCATCCGGGCCATCCTTCGGGAAAAGCTGGATGCCATTCCGGTTGTTTCCTGGGAAACGGGACACAGCAACCTGGCCGAGGGTCTGATCCAGGCCCTCGATACCCGCTGGACCAAGGCCCGCGCCATACTTCTGGGCCCCGGCCTGGGTCGCACCCCGGAGGTGCGAACCTTGATCTGGGACCTGCTCGACCGGACACAGGCCCCGGTGGTCCTGGATGCCGACGCCCTCTTTGCCGTGGCCGGGGATCGGGAACGGATTGCTGCGGCCTCCGGAGGTCGATGGATCCTGACGCCCCACGATGGCGAAGCCGCGCGCCTGGAAGCGGGGGACACCATGGACCCATCGGCCCATGCCGACCCATCGGTCCACGCCGACCCATCTACCCACGCCCATTCGGGAAACCGGATCGAACGAGCCCGCGCCCTGGCCCGCGCGTGGAACTGCGTCATCCTGTGGAAGGGACAACCGAGCCTCACCGCCAGTCCGGACGGTCGCGTCATCATCAATGCTTCGGGACATCCTGCGGCCGCCACGGCGGGCAGTGGGGATGTCCTGGCCGGCATTGTCACCGGGCTGCTGGCCCAGGGACTCGAACCCGCCGTGGCGGCCGCCGCGGGAATCCACATCAGCGGAACTGCCGCCGCCCGATTCGTTGAACGGGGTCCTGCGCAGTCCATGGTAGCGCCGGATCTCATCGAAATGCTGCCTTCCGTCCTCGGATCGTTCTCCTGACCGCATGTCCCTGCTTTCTCCCCGCGTCCTGGCCCTGGTGTGGACGCTTTGTATCGTGGTCGGCCTGACCCTGCCGGGTTCAGCGTTGCCTTCGGCACGTCTTTTTGAGTTCGACAAACTCATCCATGCCGGACTTTTCCTGGTTCTGGCATTGCTCTGGCTGAGCGCCTTCAGTCGGGGACGTGTGGACAAGGGATTGGCCATCCTGGCCATAATCCTGGCGTTC
Source organism: Bacteroidota bacterium (assembly GCA_027620595.1). Classification (GTDB taxonomy): domain Bacteria; phylum Bacteroidota; class Rhodothermia; order Rhodothermales; family UBA10348; genus JAAZVD01. The sequence goes on from JAQCDI010000064.1 coordinate 8,984, forward strand.
TCCGTTTTCACGGAGCTCTATCAGGGATGGCTGCCGTTCGGTCGCCGGGCGGACATGCTGGATGCAGCAGCGGATTCCGTGGGAGCCACGATCGGATTCATCGTCTGGCTGCCGCTGCGCCGGAGGCTGGAGACGTGGGCGGAACGAAGCCGATAGTCGTCCGTTCAGAAATGGTGAAGGTAGCCGGCCAGGTCCGGGCAACTTTGGCCTCGCCCATCGGTCCTTCATGTGATTCGTCCGTGCAGGGAGCGGAAAACACAGCACGCCGGGAGGGTCTTCCGAAGAGCGGAAATGTCCGCTCGGGGAGTTGCTGTTTTCCCTTTTGAATCTGCCCGAGTCACCGTATACTCTCGCCCTCGACCGATTCGTGCCCCCAAGGCACCCCAGCTCAGCACTACTATGGCTCTCAAAAAGACTGAAAAAGCCGATCTGAAGCAGAAGTATCCGCTCTTCGTCGAGATCGGAATGGTCCTCACGCTGGCCCTCCTCATCGTTGCCTTCCGTCTGGACATGTCCGCCAACGACGACTTCCAGGTCCAGCTCGAGGAACAGGAAGTGGTCCAGATGGAGGAAATCCTTCAGACGCAGCAGATCGAGAAACCGCCGCCGCCACCGCGTCCGCCGGTCCCCGTCGAAGTCCCGGACGATGAAGTCCTCGACGATGTGGAACTCGATCTCGACGTTTCCCTGGACCTCGACGAGATGGTAGACCTTCCCCCTCCGCCTCCTCCTGCCGAGGAAGAAGAGGAAGAGCCCGAAATCTTCGTCATCGTGGAGCAGTCTCCCGAACTCATCGGCGGTCTTCCGGCACTGCAGAAGAAGATCCGCTATCCTGAGATTGCCAAGAAAGCCGGCGTTGAAGGCCGCGTGTATCTCCAGTTCGTCGTGGACGAGCAGGGCAACGTGCACGACCCGATCGTGACGCGCGGTATCGGAGCCGGCTGCGACGAGGAAGCCATTCGCGCCATCCTGGAAGCCAAATTCAAACCTGGCAAGCAGCGCGGCAAAGCCGTCAAGGTCAAGATGTCCCTGCCCATCACCTTCAAGCTGAAGTAAGCCGGGCAGCCAAGTCATTACGAAAAGGGGCGGTGTGCCATGCGCACCG
>JAQCDI010000065.1 GCA_027620595.1 Bacteroidota bacterium
TCTTGCGCTGCAGGATGGGGATGCCATTACCCTGCACGCCTACCCCGTCCGCAAGACCATTGCCGGCCGCGAATTCGCCATGCTGGGCTATAATGGGCAGATTCCGGGGCCGCTGCTCTCGGTCGACCAGAATGTAACCATAACAGTTACATTAAGGAATGATGCGCCGTTCCCCTCGTCCATCCACTGGCATGGACTTCGGCAGGACAACCGCTTCGACGGCGTGCCCGGATTGACCCAGGACCCGGTGCCGGTCGGTGGGGTCTTTGTTTACGAGGTGACTTTTCCCGATGCCGGCATCTACTGGTATCACCCGCACCACCGCGAGGAGGTGCAACAGGAGCTGGGACTCTACGGCAACATGCTCGTCATGCCGCCGGATGACGCCTGGTTGCCCGCAGCGGATCGGCAGGAGGTGATCGTTCTCGACGACTTCCAGGTCGGCGACCCCGGTCCGGTGGCCTTCGGTGAACACGAACCCAATTTTGCCTTGATGGGCCGTTTCGGACGGGCGCTCCTCGTCAATGGCGAGGAGCGCCCCACGTTCACGGCACAGGTCGGGGAACGCGTGCGCTGGTTCGTCACCAACGTGTCGAACACCCGGACCTGGAACATGTCGGTTGACGACTTTGCCCTGGAAATAGTGGCGTCCGACTTGAGTCCATTTCTGGAGCCGGTCTGGGAGGAGAGCATGACCATTGCACCGGCCGAGCGGTATGTGGCCGACCTCTACCCCGAGACACCCGGTCGGTATCCCGTGGTCAACCGCATCCAGTCCCTGGATCATACCCGGGGATTCTTCTTTTCGGAAGTTGACACGCTGGCCTGGCTGGAAGTGATGCCCTCTACCGGCGAGCACAAGGCCCAACGCGCCACCGCCCCGACGCCGGCACAACAGGAACTGGCAGCCGATCTGGACAGGCTGGCTTCCTGGCGGGATGCCGAGCCAACCCGCTCCCTCGAACTGCTGCTTCGTGCGGAAGGCCTGCCGCCCCTCACGCAGTGGATCATGCGGGCCGATCAGTCCTATTTCCTGCCCATAGAGTTCTCGGACACAATGCCCATGATGAACTGGAGCTCGACGGGCAACGAAGTGGAATGGGTGATCCGGGAGCCGTCCTCCGGCAAGGAGAACATGGACATCCATTGGACCTTTGCCCGGGATACCGTGGAAAAAATCCGGATCGAGAACAGGCGGGACAGCCAGCATGCCATGCAGCACCCGATCCATCTGCACGGCCAGCGCTTCCTTGTGCTGTCCTACAATGGTCAGCCCGTGGAGCACCCGGTCTGGAAAGACACCGTGCTCATTCCCACCGGCATGACGGCGGATATCCTGGTCGAGTTCACCAATCCGGGTAACTGGATGCTGCACTGCCACATCGCCGAGCATCTCGAGACCGGCATGATGATGCATTTCCGCGTCGAATAAACCGCTTGCTTGCGCTCGCGCGGCGGAAACGCCTATCATCGGGTTCGCCCATCACGAACCGATCCTCCCGCCCGTCATGCGCCGCCTCCTCTTTCTTTTGCCCATCCTGGCTTTTCTGACCCTTTCCACGTCCGCTCAGTCCTGGCCCGACCAATTCGCCGATTTCATTTCGGTCAGCGATGCTTCGGTAGTCATCGAGAACGTGACGGTCATCGATGGCACGGGAGCTGAACCGCGCACGGGACAGACGGTGCTCATCCAGGAAGGCGTGATCCGTGGCATCGGGGAGGAGGTCATGATTCCGCTCGGTGCGCGGATCGTGGATGGCACCGGCAAGACGCTCATCCCGGGCCTGATCGGGATGCACAACCATACGTTCTACACGACCAGCCAGCGCCGTATCCAGCTCGATGTGACCGCTCCGCTGCTCTACCTGGCCTCCGGAGTAACCACCATCCGCACGACGGGGTCGTATGCGCCCTATTCGGAGCTGGAGCTCAAGCGAGCCATCAACAATCGGGAGCGGATCGGGCCCCGCATGTTCGTGACGGGTCCCTACATCACGGGCGGGGAAGGCTACACCTACATGACGCGCCTGGACGGGCCTGAGGACGCCCGCCGCGTCGTCCGGTACTGGGCTGAAGAAGGGGTGGACTGGTTCAAGGCGTACAACCTGATTACCCGGGAGGAGTTGGCCGCTGCAGCGGATGAGGCCCACAAGATGGGCATCAAGATCACGGGTCACCTGTGCTCGGTTTCCTTCCGGGAAGCTGTGGCCGCCGGCATCGACAACCTTGAACACGGCTTTTTTACGAACACCGACTACGACGAGGACAAGCCGCTCGACGAGTGCCCGTCGGACTTTCGGGAAAGCCTGCTGTCCATCGACATGAATGGCGAGCAGGTCCAGACCACCTTCCGCGAAATGAATGCAGCCGGCGTCGGGATGACGTCCACGCTGGCGGTGTATGAGTTGTACGTACCCAACCGGCCACCGCTCGAACAGCGTGTCCTGGACGCCATGTCACCCGAAGTGCAGAAGGAGTATCTGCAGACCCGATCCAACATCGCCGACGAGAATTCGCAGCTGTGGAAGGACCTGTGGGTGCAATCGTTGAAATTCGAGAAGGCCTTCGTGGAAGCGGGCGGCCTGTTGGCTTCGGGAGTCGACCCGACCGGCTACGGCGGGGCGCTGCCAGGGTATGGCGACCAGCGCAACTACGAATTGCTGCACGAAGCCGGGTTTTCCACTCCTGAGGTCGTTCAGATCATGACGCTCAACGGGGCCCGGATCCTCGGCATTGACGCTGAAACAGGCTCGATCGAAGCCGGCAAGCACGCAGACCTCGTGCTGATCGATGGGGATCTGGCCTCGGATCCGGCACTGATCCGCAACGTCGAGATGGTCTTCCGCGACGGCGTCGGCTTTGATTCCGCTGCCATCATCGAGTCCATCGAGGGAACGGTCGGAGTGCGATAGCCTCGGTTCTGCGGTTTGCCCGAAAAACCCTACAGCATCCCCATGATGCCGGCGCGGATCATGGCAACGGCGATGGCGGCCAGGAACAGGCTGGTCACCTTGGCGATGGCTTTGGCAGCGTTCTTGCCCAACTTGAGCAGGAGGGCTGGTCCGAACAGGAAACCAACGGTGATGAGCGCCAGGTTCGTGAAAAGTGACACGCTCGTGGGCAGGTAACCGAAACTTTGCTGGCTTACGAGGATCGTTGTAATGGCGGCGGGCCCGATCGTCAGCGGAATGCCGATGGGCACGATGCCGACGCTCGATTCGAGTTCGCCGTCTTCCGCTTCGGGTGCGCGCTGCTTGAAGTCGCCGAAAATGAGGTCCGTAATCGCAAGAACAAGCAGGATGAGTCCACCGCCCACACGCAGGTCGTTGACCGTGATGCCCATGGTCTTGAAGATGATATCCCCTGCAAAGAGGATCAGCATGGACACGGCAAACGCGGTGGACGAAGCCTGGAACACGAGCTTGCGCAGCGCCTTTGGAGACAGTCCGTCCGTCAGGCTCATGAAAATGGGCAGCACGCCCGGCAGGTTCATGGCCACGAACAAAGGCAGGAACGATTCGATGTACGGTGTCATCTCAGTAGCAACTCCGGGGCGAACCTCGGTTGATCAAGGCAGGGTGGGTTCCACCCCGTCAAGCAACGGAGCGGTAGCAAGCCCCAAGAACCAACTTTCCCGCAACCGGATGCAAGCCCCGAGCCGATTCACACAAATTCTTCTGCCCTTCGCGGCATGCGCGCTGCTTGTCGTAGTCGGCTGCAATCCGCCGCCCCAGGTGGACCCCGGTCCGGACGACGTGCTTTCCTTCGAGGCCGTTGCCATGGGACATCAGGGCTCTTCACGGGATACGCTGGAGCTGGTCCTGCGGACGCCCGAGGAATGGGAGGCTGCCCGTCAAATGGTCTCGCCACTGGGAGAGGTGCCCGAAATCGACTTCGACCAGTACATGGTGGGCCTGATCGGCATCCCCACGGAAAGCGGCGGCTTCATCGTTGAGGTGGCCTCCGTTGAGAAAACCGGAGATGAGATCACCGTGCACTACGTCCTCAATGTGCCCGGGGAGGATTGCATCACCGTCCAGGCACTTTCCCAGCCGCATCAGATCGTGATCATCCGCAAGGACGAGGGAACGGTCCGGTTCGAACACGAACGAAAGCGCTACCTGTGTTCGATGGACCAGCGGCGATAGGTTGACGGGATCCCGATTACGGGCGAACCGCTCGAGCGCGGCTCAATTCTGCTCGACGCCCTCGAGGGTCGGATTGGCCACGCGCTCGTCCGTTTCGATACGTCCGTCGCGCAGGCGCACAATCCGACGGGCATGTCGGGCAATTTCCTCCTCGTGGGTCACGAGAAGGATGGTGTTGCCCGATTTGTAGAGCGCCTCGAAGAGGTGCATGATCTCGATACCCGTCTTGGAATCAAGGTTTCCCGTGGGCTCGTCTGCCAGGAGGATCGAGGGGTTGTTGACCAGGGCGCGAGCCACGGCCACACGCTGGCGCTGACCACCGGAAAGCTCATTGGGTTTGTGGTCCATGCGGTCTCCCAAGCCAACCGACCGCAGCGCATTGGCTGCCATCTCCCTGCGGGTGGAGCGGGAGTGACCGGCGTAGATGAGCGGCAGCTCCACGTTCTGGAGGCAATCCACACGGGGAAGCAGGTTGAAGGTCTGGAAGACGAAGCCGATTTCCCGGTTGCGGGCAGCGGCCAGCTGGTCGTCGTCCATGTCGCTGACATCCTGCCCGTTGAGGATATAGGTGCCCTTGGTGGGTACATCCAGGCATCCGATGATGTTCATCATCGTGGATTTGCCCGAGCCTGAGGGGCCCATGATGGCCACGTACTCGTTGGGGGAAACGATCAGATTGGCGCCATCGAGGGCACGGACCGTCTGGTTGCCCATCTGGTACGTGCGGTGCACGTCCTTCAGTTCGATGACGGGTTGCTTGTCATTCATGGCGTAGGGCCGAGTGGGGTGACACAGGTCAGTTGCTGGTCAGCCGTACGGGCTGCTGCTCCTTGCGCTCCTCGACCAGGGTACCTGGCTCGAGGGTGCGGGAGACGGCCCGGTAGGGACCCGTGATGACCTTGTCACCGACGCTAACGCCGGAAAGGATGACATAATGGGAATCGTCCGAAATCCCGGTCTCGACTTCGACGAGACGGGCGCGGTTTTCCGCGTCTACCACGAAGACCACCCGGCGCAGATCCTCTTCTCCCGGCGTACGCAGCGAGTCTGCAATGCCACCGTGTTCCTCATCCAGTTGCATGTAGTCACGCACGGTGACCGCCTGGATCGGTATGGCCGTGGCGCCAGCCACCGTGTGGGTGAAGATGTCCACCGTGCCACTCATGCCGGGCCGGAAGTTCGGCATCCGGGTCGATGCCACAGGCAGTTCGTTGTTCATCACCACATCATCGGCACCCGTCCCGTCGAAGGAGACGTTGTGCGGATCAAGGATGCGGATCTTGACCGGGAAGTTTGTGATCTGCTCCTGGCTGCCCATACCGGAGACCCGGGCCGAGTTGGCAATCTCCGTCACGACACCCTTGAATACGCGTGTCGGGTAGGCATCGATCTCGATGGCTGCCGTATCCCCGACCGCCACGTTGACCACGTCGTTTTCGTTGACGTTGACTTCCATCTCCATCTGGTTCAGCTTGGCCACGCGCATCATTTCGGTACCGGTCATCTGGGTGGTACCGACCACGCGTTCGCCCAACTCGATGGCCAGCACGGAGATCGTGCCGTCCATCGGAGCGTAGATCACCGTCTTGGAAAGCTGCTCGCGGGCTTCCTTGAGGCGGGCTTCTGCGATATTGACGCTGTACTGGGAGGCCTCGTAGGACGCCTTCATGGTTTCAAATCGCGTCTCGGCAGACTGGAACGCCGATTCGGAAATGGCGCCTGACGTGAACAGGGCACGCTGCCGATCCAGCTCCAGCTGGGAATTCAGCAGGTCGGCACGACGCTGGGCTTCGTTGGCCTTGGATTGCATGACCGAAGCTTCGGCCTGGTCCAACTGGGCCTGATAGAAATCCGGCTTGATGCGGGCCAGCAGCTGGCCACGCCGCACCTGATCCCCTTCGGCAATCGGCAACTCCACGATTTCTCCGGAGACATCCGGCGAAATGCGCACTTCAACTTCCGGCTGGATGTTTCCCGAGGCCGTGACAAGCTGCGTTACCGTCCGGATCTCCACCTCGGCCAGTTCGACCTCGGTGGCGCGTTCCTTGCCGCCGACGACCCCCGAAGCCCGTAGTCCGATCACAAGGAGGACGGCGACAACGATAAGGATGACGAGGACGGTCAGGATGCGTTTGGTGGCGTTCTTTTTCTTGGCCATGGGGAGGGAGGGTGCGTGGGAGGATCAATGGGCGGAAAAACACCGCCCAGGAGTACTGATACTGGGTGGAATCAGTTGAACAGCGGCTGGGCCGGATCCAGGATGCCCTGGTAGTATTCGATGAGCCGGTGCTGGAAATGGAACTGGAAAACCGCCTGAGCACGCTGGCTGGAAGCGTTGACGAACTGGGACCGGGCCTGCTGGAGTTCGACCAGGGTGGACGCTCCGACCTGATAGCGCTCCTGCTCCACCCGAAGGGCCTGATCTGCGGCCTGAAGGCTCTTCTCGGTTACTTCCAGGCGCTTGACAGCCGTCTGGTAATCGAGATAGGCCTGACGAACTTCGATGGCCACGTTCTGCTGGGCATTCTCGAGGTCGAGTCGGGCGTTGTTGTATTGCACCTTGGACGACTCGAGGCCGCGCTTCACGCTGAGACGGTTGAAGATCGGGATGGACAGGCTGAGCCCGACGCGTTCGCTGCGGTTGTTCTCCAGCTGCGTGTTGAAATCGTCCCGCGTGTTGGCAGAGGAATATCCGGATCCGGTGCTGGCCGACAGGTTGAGGGCGGGCAGATATCCGGCGCGCGCCGCACGGATGTTCTCTTCGGCGGCGTTGATGACGGCCTCCTGGGCACGGATGTCCGCGCGCCGCTCGAAAGCACTCAGAAGGAGATTCCCGGGATCATAACTGCGCGCGGTAAGGGGCAGCTCGGATGGGTCCGGAGCGATGAAGCGGTAATCCGACAGCGGGTCGAGCTGGAGGACCTGGATAAGCCGCGTCTTGGCCACCTGGAAGTTGCTCTCGGCCGTCAGGAGCTGTGATTCCGCATTGGCCAGGATGGCCTGCTGCTGGTAGAGATCGGAGATGGCCCGCGAGCCCACGCGAACGAACTCGTCAATCTGGTCGAGCAGCTGTTGCTGCGCCTGCACATCCTCCTGTCGGATGGCAATGTTCTCTTCGGCCAGGATGACGCTGAGGAAACTGGAGATCACGTTGAAGACCACGGTCTGCCGCGTGCGCTCCATCGAGTATTCCTGGCTTTCGAGCTGGAAACGGGCCGCATTCAAGCCGGCGACGTCCGAGAATCCATTGAAGAGGTTGATGCCGGAGCTGGCACTCATGTTGAATCCGTCCGTGGACGTGTTGCGCAGCTGACCAACGGTCTGGTCGAACTGGAGACCCCAGTTGCGACTGGCACTTGTGTTGAGGTTCAGGTTGGGCAGGAAGCCAGCGCGCTCGGCGCGGACCGTCATTTCCTGGAGCTCAAGGGTGTTTTCTGCCCGCTTGATCGACGTGTTGTTTTCCAGGGCAATCTGGACAGCCTCGTTGAACTGCACTTCGCGCAGCTGCTGGGCCTGGGCGGAGGAGATGCCCAGGAGGAGCGTGGAAACAAGACCGAGCGTCAGAAGGCTGGCTTTGCGGACTACGCGCTGAACGTGGTGGGTCAGGAATGGGCTGGCAGTCATTCGTCTGGATAGAGTTTGGTGCGGGAAGGAGCCATACGGAGGCTGGTAGGCCTCGGGTTGCACGAAGGACGGGACGTGGCCGGGTTCATGCAGATGGTCGTTGGACGATCCGCCGGGATTTCCCATTCCTGCGCCGTGCAGGCGAGGAGCGGTGAATCCACCGAGTTACAGAGTCAAATCAGAGTCAAATTAGAGTCAAAAACGCATCCGGATCTACGGAAGGCCCATCTGTCAGTTGCGCATCGGGTTCAAAGGTTTGCAGATTTCGTCAGGATTCGTCGAATCTTGGTCAACGTCGGCCCGGACGGGAGTGCGGTTCGCCCGTAACCCGGGATGCCTCCGTGCGTAGGACTCCGCGATACCTGCCTGAGCTGACATGCGTCCCGTTTTCTTCTCCGTTCTGCTTCTGACTGCATTGCCATCGTTGGCCCAACCCCGCATGGGATTGGGTGAACATCCGACGTTGAACGATGCGGTTCGGGAATCGCACCATATCCACCTTGCGCTCGGCAGCCGGTATGAATACCGGGTTTCCCATTCCGAGGACGGAGAGCCGATCGAACCGGCTTTTCTGCGCTTCACGGTTACGAACGCCTTCCAGCCGGTGGCCGGCGCCGAGGATTTCATGGTTCAGGTCGAAGTGTTCGGCACGGATCACAAGCTGCGCCAGACCAACTGCTACATGCGCCTGCAGCGTGGTCGCATCCATTTGATGGGCGCTTCGGTCATGGGCATGCCCGACTGCAACTATCAGTCGCCATTCTCCCAGCAGGATGCCGATCAGGACGCGGTCCCGGCATCCGTTGTTGTCGGCGACCAGCCCGTGGATGTACCGTCCACGGCTTCATACGAGCACTTCTGGGGCGATCAGAATGGCGACAATGGGTACATCTCCTTCCGGTTTGCGAAAGGGATCGGCCTGTACCGTTTCGAGAGCATCACGAATGACTCGCCCCTGGAGCCGGACGCCAAGCGCGTTTCGTGGGTCGGCGAACTCCAGTACGCACGCGTCGACGGACGTGAGTACGGCGTGTCGATGGTGGCGGAGCGATTCGATGCCGACGCGCCCGCGCCCTTGAATTCACCGGCGCAGTAAGGCCGGTTTACGGGCGAACCTCAGTTTCCGGGCGTCAGCGCGTCCCATTCCGCCTGTGTGGCCTCCTGCTCCTGATCTTCCATCAGCATCAGCCAGCGGCCGTCCTTCTTGACGAGCAGTCCGGTGAAGTGCACCATGGCGTCGGTAACTCCATCGGGCCCATCGGCCTGGTAGTGGAAGATGCCCACTTCGTGCGCCGTTGTGGCGCTGTTCAGTCGTCGCGAGAATCGGAAGGAGACGGACGCTTTCTGCGCTCCGCTGGCCGTGGCATCGAAGCCGCTTTTCCAGCCTGCCAGCCCGTCAGCGATGGGCAGGGTTGCGTTTGAGCCTGCAAAGATCAGCACGGCGTCTGGATGGTACGTGGCAGCATACCCCTCGAAGTCACCCTCCTGGACGGTGCGAGCGACTTCGGCCCAATAGGCGTCGAGTTCGGCGATGGTGTCCTGGGCGATGGCGGCCGGGACGAGCAGGAGCAAGAAGGCGAGAAGGGTGGAGCGGAGCATGGATGCGGAGGGTCTGGATTTCAGAATGGCGTCAAGCGGCGAGTTCTCGCAGGGCAGAGACGAGTCGCTGCAGGTCGGGAGGCAGGTTGTAGAGCGATGGCGTGATCCGGATGCAGGGCCCGCTGGACGGACTGGTGCGGACCACGGAGAAGATGCCGTATTCCTTGAGCAGGGTCTTGGCCAGGGCGCGGGTTGCTTCCGGTGAGGCGTGGTTGCGGAGCCGGAATGAGGTGATGGCTCCGGTGAGGGATTCGTGGGCGGGTGTCAGGACGGTGACCCCGTCCAGGTTGCGGACCTCTTCGGCCCACAGGTCGCGAAGGTAGCGCAGGCGGGCATACTTGTTCTCCCACCCGATGGACTCCTGGAAGTCCAGGGCGTCATTGACCGTCAGGATGGTGGCGAAGTTCATCGTCCCGGGATGCAGGCGGCTGCTGATGCTGTCCAGGGGTCCGGGGTCTCCGTGGGGGCGGTCGATGGCCTCCAGGCCCCGTTCGCGGATGATCATGGCGCCGACGCCGATGGGCGCACCGATCCATTTGTGCAGGTTGAGCCCCACATAGTCGGCTCCGAAGCCGTCGATGTCGAGCGGGACCTGGCCCCAAGAATGCGCGGCGTCGACGACC
>JAQCDI010000066.1 GCA_027620595.1 Bacteroidota bacterium
TCCCTGTCGACCGAGGAAAAGGCCATCCTGATCCGCTGGATCGAACAGGGTGCCGACTACGAAGAGCATTGGGCCTTCAGTCCGCCCACTCGGCCCGCCCTGCCGACCATTGACGACGAGGAATGGCCCCGGGACAACCTGGACCGCTTTGTCCTGGCCCGGCTCGAACGCGCCGGACTCCAGCCCTCGGAGCCCGCCTCCCGCGAAGCCTGGATCCGCCGAGCCTCCTTCGATCTGACGGGGCTTCCCCCCACTCCCGCCGAGATCGATGCCTTCCTCGCTGATGGGAGCCCCGATGCCTTCGAGCGCGTCGTGGACCGGCTTCTGGCCTCAGAGCATTACGGCGAACGGATGGCCGCAGACTGGCTGGACCTGGCCCGTTACGCCGACAGCCACGGCTACCAGGACGACGGGTGGCGCAACATGTGGCCCTGGCGGGACTGGGTGATCCGTTCCTTCAATGCCAACCGGCCCTGGGACGAATTCGTGACCGAGCAGTTGGCCGGAGACCTGCTCGAGAACCCGACCCAGGAGCAGCTTCTTGCCACCGGCTTCAACCGGAATCACCTGCAAAGCCAAGAAGGCGGCATCGTACTGGAGGAGTTCCGGGTCGATTATGTGGCCAACCGCACCGACACGTTCGGCAAGGCCTTCCTCGGCCTGACGATGGAATGTGGCCGCTGCCACGACCACCGCTACGATCCCGTTTCGCAGGACGAGTACTACGAGCTCTTCGCCTTCTTCAACTCGGTCAACGAGATCGGCAACATTCCCTATGCCGGAGAGGCCAGCCCGACAGTCATCCTGACCACCGAGGTCGAAGAAGCCGAACTGGCCCGGATCCGGGAGAAAATTGCCGAGCTCGAGCGTGAGGCGGATCCGGCGAACCCCCGCTGGAACACGGCAGCGGAACGGGTGCCAAGCGGTTCGCCCGTAACCATCCAGGGCATGACGGCCCACTACCCCATCGAGTCCTTTGTCGAGAAGGACAACCTGTTGACCCTTGAGGACCGGGTGCAGCCCGACAGCGCCGGCTACTTCTGGGGCGATCGGGAGCGGCTTCCCACCATCGTGGACGGCATCGACGGCAAGGCCATGACCTTGGTCGGGGACGGCTGGCTGGACGCAGGGGGCAAACGCCACCATTTCGAGCGGTTTGATCCGTTCTCGCTGAGCATCTGGTTCCGGATCGAAAACGAAACCACTTGGGGCCCCTTGATGGCCAAGACCAGCGGCCTCTTCGACGGGGACCGCGGCTACCACACGTTCCTGAATCCGGATCACACCCTGACCGCGCGCCTCGTCCACGTGGGCCCGGACAACGAAATCCGCATCCAGACCACCGATTCTGTGTCCACGGGGGACTGGCACCATCTGGTGTTCCGCTATGACGGATCGAGCCGCGCCGAGGGGTTGGAACTGGTACTGGATGGAGAACCGATGCCGACGCGCGTCCTCACAGACAACCTGCGCCAGAGCATGCGCATCAGCATCCATCCGTTCACCCGGGATTCGACCAACTGGGCGGGCAACGGGGACCTGCGCCTCGGCTTCACGGACAACAACCAGCGGATGCTGGACCAGGTGACCTTCGACGAGTGGAAGGTCTTCGACCGGCGACTGACACTGCCCGAGATCCGGACGTTGGCGCGTAAAGACCCCGGGCAGGACGAGTGGCGGGATTATGCCGTGTCGACGGGGTCGCCGGAGTGGACGCGGGTTGCCGACGAGTTGCGGTCCTGGCGGGCACGGGAGAACCGTATCCTGACGCTGGCGCCCGAAGTGATGATCATGCGGGACCTGCCCGAGCCGCGGCCCACCTATCTGCTGCACCGCGGCGAATACGATGCGCCCCGCCACGAGGTGCAGCACGGCACACCGGACGCCGTGCTGGCCTACCCGGACAGCCTGCCGCACAACAGGTTGGGGCTGGCCAAGTGGCTGTTCCTCGACGAGAATCCCCTGACGGCCCGCGTACAGGTCAACCGGCTCTGGCAGCAGGTCTTCGGTCAGGGACTGGTGGCCACTTCGGACAATTTCGGTGCCCAGGGTGCCATTCCCTCACATCCAGAACTGCTGGACTGGCTGGCCCTGGAATACCGCGATTCCGGCTGGGACACGAAAGCCATGCTCCGACGCCTCGTCCTGAGCGCCACCTACCGGCAGTCCTCGGTGACGTCGCCGGAGCTCCGGGAGCGGGATCCGGACAACCTGCTGCTGGCGCGGGGGCCCGCCCGGCGGCTCACCGCCGAACAGATGCGGGATCATGCGCTGACGGCCAGCGGCCTGCTGGTACCCGAGTTGGGCGGGCCCCCGGTCCACCCCTATCAACCCGCCGGCCTTTGGAAGGAGCAGGCCACCCGCAACGGAACCGTGTACGTGCAGGACAGCGGCGACAAACTATACCGCCGCAGCCTCTACACCATCTGGAAGCGGACCACACCTCCGCCGTCGATGATGATCTTCGACACCTCCGAACGCAACCTGTGCATCATCCGGCGCCAAAGCACCTCGACGCCCCTGCAGGCCCTGGTGGTCATGAACGACCCGCAGTATGTGGAAGCGTCCCGCCTGTTGGCCGAGCGTATGCTGCGGGCCGCTCGGGATGACAGCCAGCGCATCGATTACGGTTTCCAGTCCCTCACGGCCCGGAAACCTTCCGAAACCGAACGAGGCGCACTGCTGGAACTGCTGCGTTCCCAGCGCGCAGCCTTTGCTTCCGACCCGGACGCCGCACGGAAATTGCTGACCACCGGCGAATTCCCGGCCGACCGGTCCCTGCCCGCCCCGGAAGTGGCTGCCCTGACTACGGTGGCCTCGACGATGATGAACCACGACGCCACCCTGATCCTGCGCTAAGCCATGAGCGATCTCGACGATATCAAGTTCCTCTCCACGCGGCGGCACTTCCTCTCACGGACAGCCTGCGGTTTCGGCACGGCGGCCCTGGCCTCGCTCCTGGGTCCGGTGGGGCTCCTTGACGCATTCGGGGCGCCTTCGAGCCGCCCATCGATGGACCCGGTCGGGCCCCACTTTGCACCGAAGGCCAAACGGGTCATCTACCTTTTCCAGAGCGGCGGCCCCTCGCATCTGGAACTCCTGGACTACAAGCCCACCCTGCAGGACCTCAACGGGCAGGAACTGCCTGAAAGCGTACGGGGAGGGCAGCGCCTGACCGGCATGTCCGCATTCCAGCACTCGCTGCCGATGGCCGGTTCGCAATTCAATTTCAAGCAGGCAGGCCGTTCCGGGGCCTGGTTCTCCGATCTGATCCCGCACACGGCGTCCATTGCGGATGACATCTGCGTCATCCGCTCGATGCACACCGAGGCCATCAACCACGACCCGGCCATCACCTTCTTCCAGACAGGCAGCCAGCAGACCGGACGTCCGTCCTTCGGCTCCTGGATGAGCTACGGGCTGGGTTCGCTCAACGACAACCTGCCCACGTTCACGGTCCTGCTCTCGCGCAGCCGGGACGGTGACCAGCCGCTCTATTCGCGGCTCTGGGGCAGCGGATTCCTGCCCTCCCTGCATCAGGGCGTGCAGTTCCGTGGGGGTGCCGACCCGGTCCTCTACCTAAAGGACCCCGACGGCCTTTCCCGCACCAGTCGCCGCGACATGCTCGATGCGCTCCGGGCACTCTACAAAGCCGAGCATGAACGGGTCATGGATCCGGAGATCGATTCACGGATCGCCCAATATGAGATGGCCTACCGGATGCAGACCTCGGTCCCGGACGCCATGGACCTCTCGGACGAGCCCGATGAGGTGTTCGAGCTCTACGGCGAAGCCGCCCGCAAGCCGGGCACCTATGCGGCCAACTGCCTGCTGGCCCGGCGCCTTGCCGAGCGGGACGTGCGCTTCATCCAGCTCTACCACCAGGGCTGGGACCAGCACGGCAACCTGCCCAAGGACATTTCCTTGATGGCCAAGGACACCGATCAGCCCTCGGCAGCGCTGATCAAGGACCTGAAGCGCCGCGGGCTACTTGACGAAACACTGGTCATCTGGGGAGGGGAATTCGGGCGAACCTCCTATTCCCAGGGCAAGCTCACGAAGGAGAACTACGGCCGGGACCACCACCCGCGCTGCTTCTCGATCTGGGTAGCCGGTGGCGGCATCAACAGAGGCACGGTGTACGGCGAGACCGACGATTTCGGGTACAACATTGCCCGTAACCCCGTCCACGTCCACGACCTGCAGGCCACCCTGCTCCATCTGCTGGGGTTCGACCACGAACGCCTGACCTTCCTGCATCAGGGTCGCCGCTTCCGGCTGACCGACGTCGAAGGCACCGTGGTCAAGGGGTTGCTGGCGTAGCCAAGGCCAGTCCCTGGAATCCACAGCCATGGAAGGTGGCGCCGTCCAGGGTGAGTGTTGCCGTCCACCCCAACACGTTGTCCGCCATGGAGTCCTGGCAGGTAATGGGTTCGAGGACCAGCTCGGTGTTGCCCGACCGGAAGATCGGGGCATCGGCCAGGGAGACCGGCAACACCAAGGGCTCCTCCCCCGCAAACTGGATGGTGAGCCCGTCTTCAGCCACGTAGGCCATCCAGAAAGGCTCGTTGCCCGCCGCTCGCCACAGGACACCGTCCCAATCGAACCCGCATCCGAAGCCCTCGGTGGGCACATAGTTGATGCGCTCCACGACCAGACCTGCGTCTGCGGTTCGCCCGGCATAGAAAGACGCAAATCGGGCGGCACCCCCGAGCAGGTTGTCCGGATCCTTCAAAGGAATATCGGCATCCTGCTCGCAGGGCTGGAGGAACATGGCGCCTTCCGAACCCCATTGCACGTTTCCGGCCACCAGCGTGCTGGATGGAGCCGGCGTTGCTGCGCACCCGACAAGCAGCAGCAAGAGGCTACACGCGCTCCAGCCGGATAGGGTACGTCTGATTGGCATTCCACTGGCAGACATAGATGTTCTTGTCCTGGTCCACGCACACATCGTGGCAGTGATTGAAGATCGACTCCTGCTGCAGCATCAGCTGCAACTGCCCGTCCCGGTATTCGGGCGCGGTACCGCCCGGATTGGACACCACCGTGCCGGCAGCATCGAGGATGGTCACGAAACCTGAATCGGGCGTCTGGTTCAGATAGCGCAGGCGGGACCAGCAGACACCGGCGTAGAGCATGTCGTCGTCGATCACCGCCCGGCACACGAAAGCGCCCGGGAGGAACATCGTTTCGATGTACTGCCCGTCCAGGGTGAACCGCTTGAAGGCGTTGTGGCCGCGGGACGTGCAGATCAGGGTGGGATTGCCCTTGCCACGCTGGTCGATGCACACGCCGTGGGCCGTGGAGAACTCGGCATCCCCATCCCCGCGTCCGCCGAATTGCCGGATGAACGTGCCGTCGGCAGCGTACTGCAGGATCCACTGGGAGCCGTATCCGTCGGCCACATAGATATCCCCGTTGGGCGCCACGGCCGTTTCGGTGGGATAGAAATTGTCCTTCTCCCCGTAGAGTCCGAGCTCCTTGGGACTCTTCAGGCGCATCACCTCGCGCCCGTCGAGGGTCATCTTGACCACCTGGGGGTTGTTATCAAACCCATTGTCGCAGATCCACAGGTACTCGGCATCCCCCTCGTCGGAGAGCGTGAGCCCGTGCCCGTTCGGGAACGTGGATCCCCAGCTGTCCAGCAGTTTCCCGCTGCGATCGTAGATCAGGATGTTGTTCTTGGTCTCGTCCGTGATCATGATGAGGCGGCCCTGCCGGTCCTGCACCATCTCGTGGCAGTTCTTGACCGGATGGGCCATCGGATCGAGGTTACCCCACTCCCGGTCCACCCGATAGCGGAAATTCCCCTGCCCGATGATTTCGTCGGAAAGGGCGCGCTTGACGATGATCGAAGGAGCCTGGGGCATGATGACAATACCCGCGGCGGCGCGGGCCGATGTGGAAACGAAGGTGCGGCGATTCATGGGTTCTGCGGTATGGATCGATGTCGCAGGATAGTAAATCGGATCGATCTTGACTATCTGTGTCCGATCGCCCGATCCTGCGCCATGCCACGGTTCGCCCCCATACTGTTCTCGGTACTCCTGGCCGGCTGCGCCGGGAAGGTGGATTTCAATGCCGAGATCCGCCCGATCCTGAACACGCAATGCGTGGCCTGCCACGGCGGCGTCAAAACCAGCGCCGACCTGAACCTGCAGTTCCGGGATCTGGCCCTCCTGGGAGGGGAGTCGGGTGAACCGGCCATCGTACCGGGGAATGCGGATGCGAGCGCCGTGATGAGGATGATCACCCATGCGGATGCGGAATACCGCATGCCGAAGGATGGCCAACCGCTGACCGAGGAACAGATCGACCTGATCCGGCGGTGGATCAACCAGGGCGCCGAGTGGGAGTCCCACTGGGCGTATGAGGCACCGGTCCGGCCCGACGTTTCCGGTCGTGACGGGTTGTCTCCCATAGACTTGCTGATCCGTGAGCGCCTGGAAGAAATTGATTTGGAGCCCGCTCCGGAAGCGGGGTGCGAAGTCCTGGCCCGGCGCGTCAGCCTGGACCTGATCGGGCTCCCCGCATCGCCGGAGCGCGTGGCCGGTTTGTGTTCGACCGGGAACTACGAAGGCCTGGTGGACGAGCTGCTGGCCGACTCGGCCTTTGGCGAACGCTGGACAGCCCTGTGGCTCGACCTGGCGCGATACGCCGATTCAAAGGGTTACGAGGCCGACCGGACACGTTCCATCTGGCGTTACCGCGACTGGCTTATCGAGGCGTTCAATGCCGACATGCCGTTCGACCGGTTCACGATCGAACAGCTGGCCGGGGACCTGCTGCCGGATCCGACCACCGAGCAATTGATAGCCACCGCCTTCAATCGCAACACGATGACCAACGAGGAGGGCGGCACGGACGACGAGGAGCACCGCCTGGCCCAGGTCATCGACCGCGTCGGGACCACGTGGGAGGTCTTCCAGGGCACGACGATGCGCTGCGTGCAGTGCCACGGCCACCCGTATGATCCGTTCGTGCAGGAAGACTTCTACCGCTCCCTGGCCCTCTTCAACAACACCGCCGATTGGGACCAGCCCAGCGAAGAACCCGTCCTGCTGGAGTTTGAAGTAACCCACGCAGCCGAAGGAACCCGGCTCCAGGCCGAGCTCAAGGCCGCCGACGCCGAGATCGAGTCATTCGTCTCTTCGGCCGACATGCAGGCTGTTCAGGCGGAATGGGAAACGCAGCTCGATCAGCCAGAAGTGAACGGGCGCCTGCTGAACACGTCCAAGAACGAGGTGCTGCGGATTGCCGCCATCCCGGCCACCGACCGCAGCCCGTACCAGGCCGCCTTCATCCGGGACCGCTTTGCCGAAGCGCATGCGTCCACCGAGGAACTGCGCAAGCAGCGCGGCGACATCCGAAGGGCCCTGTTTGCGCTCGAACCGGTCCAGACGCCTGTCATGCAGGAGTTGCCGCCAGAAGAGGCCAGGGTGACCCGTCTTTTCGAGCGCGGCAGCTTCCTGACCCAACTCGAACCCGTCAGCGGCGGTGTACCGGCCGTCTTCCCGGCGTCCGCGGATACCATGAACCGCCTCGCGTTTGCCGAGTGGCTGGTTTCGGAGGAGAACCCGCTCACGGCCCGGGTGACGGTGAATCGCTTCTGGGAGCAGCTCTTCGGGATGGGCATCGGGGAAACCACCGACGACTTTGGCACGGTCGGCTTGCCACCGTCCCACCCCGAATTGCTGGACTGGTTGGCCGTTTCTTTCCGGGAAGATCACGCCTGGAGCGTCAAAGGCATCCTCAAGGAAATGGTGATGTCTGCCACGTATCGCCAGGAATCGACGCCGACAGCAGAAAAGCTCGAAAAGGACCCGAACAACCGGCTCCTCTCGCGCGGCCCCCGTTTCCGCCTGAGCGCTGAACAGCTGCGGGACCAGGCGCTGGCCGTCTCGGGTCTGCTCTCCTCGAAACAGGGCGGCCCGTCGGTCATGCCTCCGCAGCCCGACGGCATCTGGAAGAACCCGTACAACGGGCAGCAGTGGGTGGCGGCCGAAGGGGAGGACCGCTACCGTCGCGCCATCTACACGTACATGCGGCGCACGGGCCCCTACCCGTCCATGCTGACCTTCGACGCCCCTTCCCGCGAGTTCTGCGTATCCCGCCGCATCCGGACCAATACGCCCTTGCAGGCCCTGGTCACGCTGAATGACCCGGCATTCTGGGAGGCGGCCGAGGGCCTGGCCCGTCGCATGGAAGCGGCGGCGGACTCCCCTGCCGCCCAGGCTGCGTTGGGCTATCAGCTGGCCCTCGGCCGCCCGCCCTCGGCCGCCACCCGCGCAACGCTCACAGCGCTTGCCGAAGAGGCCCCGCTCCCCGTGGTGGCCAACACCATCATGAACCTCGACGCCTTCCTGACCAAGGAATAGTGCTCCCATGAACCGTTTTGCCCCATGAGCCTCCAGGACGAAGCCCGTTTGCGCTGGGCGCACCTCCAGACCCGCCGGCACTTCCTCAAGTCGTTCTCGGCGGGCATCGGCTCCATGGCCCTGTCCTCGATGATGGGTCCCGCCGCGCTGGGTGCGTTTTCGAGCGGTTCGCCCCTGCGTCCGGATGACCCGCTCATGCCCAAAGCGCCGCATTTTGCAGCCAAGGCCAAGCACGTCATATTCCTGCATATGGCCGGTGCGCCGAGCCAGCACGAACTCTTCGACTACAAGCCCCTGCTCCAGAAGCTCGACGGGCAGCAAACGCCGCCCTCGCTCATCGAGGGCAAACGGTTTGCTTTCATCCGCGGCATTCCCAAGCTGCTCGGCCCGCAGGCACGGTTCGCCCAGCATGGACAGTCGGGCGCCTGGGTCTCGAACCACCTGCCGCATTTCTCCAAGGTGGTCGATGACGTGACCTTCCTCAAGGCCATGCACACGGACGAGTTCAACCACGCGCCGGCGCAGCTCTTCCTCTACACTGGCAGCCCCCGCCTCGGACGGCCCGCCCTGGGCTCATGGGCCATGTACGGCCTGGGCACGGAGAACCAGAACCTGCCCGGCTTCGTCGTGCTGATCTCGGGAGCAGCCGGGCCGGACGCCGGAGCCAGTGTCTACGGCAGCGGCTTCCTCCCCACCGTTTACCAGGGCGTGCAGTGCCGCTCGGACGGAGATCCGGTCCTGTTCCTGTCCGACCCGGACGGCGTATCGCGGGACATGCGGCGGCGCAGCATCGACGCCATCAACGAGATCAACCGGCGCGAGTACGAAGAAACGCAGGACCCGGAGATCCTGACCCGCATTTCCCAGTACGAACTGGCCTTCCGGATGCAGATGTCGGTGCCCGAGGCCATGGACATCCAGACCGAGCCCGAAGCCATCCAGCGTGAATACGGGATCGAGCCGGGCAAGGTGTCCTTTGCCAACAACTGCTTGCTGGCCCGCCGGCTCGTGGAGCGGGGCGTGCGGTTCGTGCAGCTTTTCCATTGGGGTTGGGATTCGCATGGCGCCGGAGAGAGCGAAGCGCTGAATCATGGCTTCCTGGACCGCTGCCGCGAGACGGACCAGGCCATGACGGCCCTCCTGATGGACCTCAAGCGCCGTGGACTCCTCGACGAGACCCTGGTGGTCTGGGGCGGAGAATTCGGGCGAACCCCGATGCTGGAAAACCGCACCGGACAGGACAATCCTTTTGTGGGCCGGGACCACCATTCGGATGTCTATACGATGTGGATGGCCGGCGCGGGTGTCAAGCGCGGCTTCTCGTACGGCGAAACCGATGAAATCGGGTATCAGCCCCTCAGTGGCCGCGTACACGTGCATGACCTGCAGGCCACCATCCTGCACCAGCTCGGATTTGACCACGAGCGCCTAACCTTCCCCTTCCAGGGACGCGATTTCCGGTTGACCGATGTCAGCGGCCGCGTCGTAAATGAAATCCTGACCTGATGACCCGTCGCGCCGCCCTTTGGAACGCCGTGGCCACCCTGGCCGCCGTGCTCCTTCTTTTCCTGTTCGTGGATCCGACCGGGCGAACCCCGGACT
>JAQCDI010000067.1 GCA_027620595.1 Bacteroidota bacterium
GAATGCGTCTTGAGGTGGTCCGTCAGTTCGTTGATCCGGGCCGAGAAGATGGCAATCTGCACTTCAGGCGTTCCGGTGTCCGAGCCGCTCTTTCCGAACCGCTCGATAATTTCTGTCTTTTGTTCTTTCGTGATCACGTGAGAACCTCTTTAGATTGATACCATGCTAAAGAAGAACCCGAATTCCGTCCGGCCGGGGCCGGCAGCAGGAAAGCCAGTTCCACAGTAACAGGCGCTGATACACTACTCGGCGCATCATCGCCCAAGCGTACAAGATAAGCTCCCGCATCCAATTCGACGTACGGTCGACTCAAACTCAGGGGCTCAGCAGCTGTCTGCAACGGTCCCGATCGTCATTAAGTTGCCGAATCAGGGCTTCAACGCCATCAAATTTCCGCTCATCACGCACCCTTTCCACGAATTCAACACGAACTTCACGGCCATAGAGGTCCCCGCTCCAGTCAAGCACATTCACTTCGAGGTGCAATCCTTTTCCTTCGAACGTGGGGCGATGACCAATATTCATCATGCCCGCTTTGAGCGGACCTCCACCGGGCAGGGAAACGCGCACCGCATAGACTCCGCGCCCAGGTAGCAGCTTTGAGACTTCCTGCGGCACAAGATTCGCGGTTGGAACCCCTATGGTTCGCCCCCTTCCCTCTCCGTGGACAACCAGTCCCGATACCGCATGGAACCGTCCAAGCAGGGTGGCGGCTGCGGATACATGGCCCGCGTCCAACAAGGACCGGATGCGACTGGAGGACACCACGTCATCAAGAACCATTATCGGCCCCACTTCCCTGAAAACGAAGCCGTGAGAGGCACCAAGGGTTGCCAGTAAAGCGGCATCCCCTTTCCGGTCACGTCCAAACCGATGATCGTGCCCCAGCACCACGGCTTTCGCCCGCAAGGTATCCAGCAGCACATCCTTGACGAACGCCTCTGCCTCCATCCTGGACAGCTCCAGTGTGAAGGGAATAGCGACAAAAACATCAACTCCCAATTCAACCAACGCACGGGATCGCTCATCGAGCGTGGTGAGCTTGCGCTCCGCTTCACCCCTAAGAACCGCCCTGGGGTGCGGGTCGAATGTGGCTACCACCATCTGTAATTCCAGCGCGTCACGAAGCTCGGCCATGGCCTGCACGATACCCTGGTGGCCAAGGTGCACTCCATCAAAACTTCCGATCGAGACGACGCAACCTTCAGCCGCCGTGCCGAGATCTCCATGGACGTGGCGCACCAGATCACTCCTTTCCATTGTCCACCACTGCATCTGGTTGGATACGCCTTGTCTGCATGGCTTCAACAAATGCCTCCACTCCCCAGGCATCCTCTGCTCGATAGGGGCCTATGGCTGTCCGGCGTAGGGCCACCAGGTGACCCCCGACGCCAAGGGCAGCGCCCAGTTCGTGAGCAAGACTGCGTATGTAGGTTCCACTCGAACACATGACGCGGAAATCCAGATCGTCTCCTCGTCGCTCGGCAGTCTCGAATGCGTGGACGGTCACCTGCCGCGGGGGAGTTACGGGGCGTTCGCCTCGGCGGACTTTCCGGTAGAGCCGCTCTCCTTCCACCTTGACCGCGGAATAGGCCGGTGTCATCTGCTGGATGTTCCCGATGAATGCCGGAAGCGCATGTGCTATGTCGGCATCCGTAATACCGGAAGCGTCATGCACCGCATCGACCTCGGTTTCTGCGTCATAGGACGGGGTCGACTGTCCCAATCGAATGGTACCGGTGTACTCCTTTTCGAACCCCAGGAAGTAATTCATCAGCCGGGTGGCCTTGCCTGAAAGACAGATGAGCAAGCCGGTTGCCATGGGGTCCAGCGTGCCGGCATGTCCGATTTTCCGGATTGGCGAGATGCGTCGCATACGGCGGATCACATCGAAGGAGGACCATCCTCCCGGCTTGTGCATGAGAAGGACGAGAGGGTCCCAGTCGATGGGGAGATCCGGTTTTCGGCACACCGGGACCGTTTGCGGATCCGGAACCCTCGACATGATATCAATCCGAGGCCGGTTCGTCCGAAGGAGACTCCGGACGAGCCGCTTTTTCCTCACGGATCTTGCCGAAAAGCGCATCCATGCGGGACGCATGCTCGAGCGTTTCGTCGAGGAAGAACCGAAGTTCCGGAATGCTCTTGACCTGATGGCGGATGGCGTTGCCCAAGCTTTTGCGGATGCGTGGTGTCAGGTCTTTCAGCTTCAGCACGACAGCCTGTTTCTGGCCCATGGAATCTGCCAAGACGGAGACGTCCACATAGGCAATCGAGAGATCCGCCGTCACGCGAACGCCTGTGACCGTAACCATGGGATGCAGTTGATCTGCAAACTCGGTTCCGAGGATTCCGGCTATTTCACGTTGGAACAGGCTCGCAACGCGTTCGGTGCGGATACTCATCGTGCTCTCCTGACCGGTTTCTCGTCCGGGATCAGCTGTCCAGTGTACGCTTCGTTTCGACGATCTCGTAGGATTCGATCTGGTCACCCACCTTGAGGTCGTTGAAGTTCTCAATGCCTATACCGCATTCGTATCCGCTCGTTACTTCACGGACATCGTCCTTGAAGCGTTTGAGGGAAGACAGCGTTCCATCGTAGATAACGACGCCGTCGCGGATCAGGTGCACCTTGTCGTTGCGGTTGATGCGTCCTTCCTGCACGGAGCAACCTGCAATCATGCCGGCCTTCGGCACCTTGAACGTTTCGCGGACTTCAGCAACACCGATGATCTTCTCGCTGCGCTCCGGAGAAAGCAGTCCTTCGAGTGCGTCCTTGACCTCTTCAATAGCGTGGTAAATGACCGAATAGAGCCGGATATCGATTTCCTCCTGCTCGGCCAACTTGCGCGCGCCCAACACAGGACGGACCTGGAATCCCACGATGATGGCGTCGGAAGCCGATGCCAGCACTACGTCGGACTCGTTGATGGCGCCGATTCCTTTGTGGATGATGTTGACCACCACCTCTTCCGTTCCCAGCTTCATGAGTGAGTCGGACAGGGCTTCGACCGAACCCGCGACATCGCCCTTGACGATGAGGTTGAGCTCCTGGAAGTCCCCGAGAGCAAGGCGACGGCCAATCTCGTCGAGCGTGATATGCTTACGCTGTCTCAGGGACTGCTCGCGATGGATCTGCTGACGACGCTGCGCCAGATCTTTGGCATCTTTTTCGGAATCCAGTGCCACGAACTGGTCTCCCACGTCTGGCGAACCGTCTAGACCGATGACGAGCGCTGGCTGGGAAGGTCCGACTTCGCTTACGCGACGATCCCTTTCGTCAAACATAGCTCGAACACGGCCAGCCCAGACACCGACGATGAACGGGTCACCGACCTTGAGAGTGCCTTTCTGCACGAGGACCGTGGCCACGTTTCCGCGTCCCTTCTCGAGGCGGGATTCGATGACAGACCCAACCGCACGCCGTTGAGGATTGGCTTTCAGATCCAGCATTTCGGCTTCCAGCAGGATCTTGTCCAGCAATTCAGGAATGCCTTTCCCCGACTTGGCCGAAACCTGTTCACACTGCACACTTCCCCCCCACTGCTCGACAAGTACATTCTTGTCGGCCAGCTGCTGCATGACGCGGTCCGGATTGGCATCCGGTTTGTCCATCTTGTTGATGGCCACCACGATGGGCACACCAGCGGCCTGCGCGTGGTTGATGGCCTCGATGGTCTGTGGCATGACCGCATCGTCTGCCGCCACAACAAGCACGACCACATCGGTTACCTGTGCACCGCGTGCACGCATGGCCGTGAAGGCCTCGTGCCCCGGTGTATCCAGGAAGGTGATGATCTTACCGTTCTGCAGGGCTACCTGGTAGGCACCAATATGCTGCGTGATACCACCCGCCTCGCCAGCCACCACATCTTCGCTGCGGATATAGTCCAGCAAAGAGGTTTTTCCGTGGTCAACGTGACCCATCACGGTGACGACAGGAGCTCGCGGCGCAAGATCTTCGGGATCGTCCTCGCCGATGACCAGATCCGCTTCGGTAAAATCGGAGATGAACTCCACATCGAACCCGAATTCATCGGCAACGATGGTGATGGTATCCGCATCCAGGCGCTGGTTGATGGAAACCATCATGCCAGCCTTGAAAAGCGTCGAAATGACTTCGGTAACCGCCACGTTCATCAGGTTCGCAAGCTCTCCCGTAGAGATGAACTCGGTTACCCTGAGCGTCGTGGATTGCCCTTCGCGCTCTTCCTCAGCACGATCCCGTTCGGCAGCACGGTCATCACGGCGCTGTCGACGTCGACGTTGACGAACACGGGAGGCGCCAGCCTCCAGTTCGCGCAGCGTTTCCTGAAGGGTTGCTTCAACGTCCTTGTCGTCGACAGCCGGTCCTTTCTTGCGCTTCTTGGCCGCGCGCTTGCTGACTTCTGCTTCTTCTTCTGTTTCTGGAGCGGCAGCGCCGGGAACCTGTTTCCGCTTGCGTTTGCGCTTTCGTTTTGATCCCGGCTCTGAATCTTCGATTGTGCCCAGGTCAATCTTGCCAAGCACTTTGGTACCGGTCAATTTGTACCGGTCTGCTGCCAACACTGCAGAAACCTCGGGCACCACGGCCTCGGCTTCGGCCTCCTCATCTTCTTCCTCGGCCTCAACGTCTTCTACTGGCGTCACAGCGGCAGGCGCCGCCTTGGCCTTCTTGGGCGCTGCCTCATCTTGGGCAACAGGCTCCGTGTCAACCGCCGTTGCAGAAACAGGCTCCACTTCAGGCGGAGCTTCCTCAACGGGTTCCTCTACAAGGTCGGCTTCCTCCATGACCGGAGCGTCAACGACGACGGGTTCCGGGGTTGGCTCGGGTTCCGGTTCAGGTTCGGACGCAGCTTCCGGTTCAGGCGTGGGCTCCGGTTCGGGTTCGGGCTCCGGAGCTGGAGCAACCGCGTCGGCCACTTCCTTCGATCCTGCGGGGGATGGAATCCCTCCTTCGTGCTCAGGGTCCACATCCTGACGGGCGGCCCGTTTCCGGTTGACCCGGTCAGCCTGCATCTTGTCATCGGCAAAATAGTCCAGCAGATCCTCGTAGGCCTCTTCTGTGGCTACGGCCGCGTTGATGCCACTGCCCACCAGGGCGGCGGCATGTCCAGAGTCCCCAAGATGCTCCACCAATGCGTCAACGGAAACGTTGAACTCCTTGGCGAGCTTGAAGAGTCGGACTTTCTTGAAATTGTTGTCTGCGGACATGTATCAGGTTGTGATCACGTGAGTCGAGCGCCGGCGGCAAAATCAGGTTCAGGACTTGACCTCGTCCGCCTCTGCGTCTCCCCCTTCTTCGGACGGAGCCGGCGTTTCCGGTTCTGATCCGTCCCCTTCCTCCGCGACACTCGCAGCGGAAGGTTCGACAATCTCGGCAGCCGGAGCAGCCTTCTCTTTTGTAGCAGCCGGCGCAGGAACAGGTGCCTCCACTGCGGAGACCTCTGTGGCTTCCTCGTCGGCAAATTCAGCTTTGATGACTTTCAGGACGTGAGCGGCGTGCGCTTCTTCCATTCCCGTGCGGCGCATCAGCTCATCCCGGCTGAGTTCCAGCACGGCACGAGCGGTATCGCATCCGATATCGCGCAGCATCTTCAGCAGCTCTTCCGGAATCTCGTCGGCAAATTCCTGCATTTCGATGTCTTCCTCTTCCTCCGAGATCTCGCGATAGACGTCGATCTCGTAGCCGGTAAGCTTCGAAGCCAAGCGGATGTTGATACCACCACGTCCAATGGCCTGCGATACTTCGTCGGCCTGGACCACCACCTTGGCCCGCGGCGGGTTCAGTGCGTTGTTCAGCTGCACCATCAACGGCTTGGCCGGTGAGAGCGCACGCTTGATCATCTCCACCGGATCGTCGGTCCACTGGACGACGTCGATGTTTTCGTTGCCCAACTCACGGACCACGGAGTGGATGCGTGAGCCTTTCATACCGACACAGGCGCCAACGGGGTCGATACGATCGTCATAGCTGACGACCGCCACCTTTGCACGATCGCCGGGTTCGCGGACGATCTTCTTGATTTCGACCAGTCCTTCGTCTATTTCCGGCACTTCCAGTTCGAACAACCGCTCCATGAACAGCGGATCAGCCCGGGATATCACGATCCGTGGGTCTCCGTTGGATTCACGAGCCACCTCCTTGATCACCGCACGGATCATGTCCCCCTTGCGGAACCGATCCCGGTAGATCTGCTCCTCGAGGGGCATCTTGAGTTCCGCCTTGTTGTGCAGGACAAGAATTTCCCGGCGTCGGACCTGGTACAGTTCACCCACCACGATCTCACCAACGAGATCCTGGTACCAGTCCACCGTGTTGTCCTTTTCGATGTCCCGGATGCGCTGGCTGAAGGTCTGGCGAGCCGTCATGACTGCACGACGCCCGAAGTCCTTGAATTCGATTTCCTCGGCCACTTCGTCTCCGACTTCGAAGTCACCATCGATCTGGCGCGCATCGATCTCTTCGATCTGGGTGACAGGATCCTCCACCGCCCAATCTTCTACCACTTCACGGATGTGCAGGATCTGCATGTCCCCGTGATCTGGGTTCAGGATGATTTCGAAGGAGTCATCGGATCCATAGCGCTTCCGGATCATGGCACGGAATACGTCTTCCACGATCAGCTGCAGCGTGTCGCGATCGATTCCCTTCTCGCGGGCGATCTCTGCAAATGAGGAAACAAGATCAGAATTCTGCATGGGACACTGAGGTGAGGTCTGGCAAGGTGCGCCTTACCAGGGCAATTTTATGCGCGCTTTGGAGACAGCGTCCATCGCAATCTCCTTCGTTCCTGTTTTTGTGCGAATCATGAGAACGCCATCCTGAGGCCCGAGGTTTTCACCCTCTACCCATACTTCGCCTTCTTCACCATTAACAAGCACAAGCAGCACCTTGCCCACATGGCGTCGGTATTGACGCTCCATCAGCAGAGCGCGCTCATCTCCCGGAGAAGAGACGTTCAGATGGTATTTCCCTTTGATGGTGTCCTCGGCGTCGAGCACGGAGGACATTTCCCGGCTCAGCACGGCCATATCGTCCACACTGACCCCCTGATCGCCATCGATGAATACTTCCACCACGCGCGATCCCTTGCGACCCCGGACAGTCACATCCACGACGAACCAGTCTTCCCGTTGGACGAGCTCATCCACCAGCTGACGCACACGCGCCTGCAGGGAAAGAATCTCCGGACGATCGTCCGCGATATGTGTCGTCAATTCGCTCATGCCGAGGTCATTACGTTGTAGTGCGGATTGCACAGCAGGAAGTTGGATCGCCTTCCCAAACCGCGCCGGGTAAAACCCGGTACGTCCCTGTGTAAAAAACGCCCGGTCCGAAAGCTCGGACGGGCGCCACAGGTGTTCCAACTCCCCGCGTCAACAAAAAAGGGCGGCTCAAGCCTCCCTTTTTTTCCGCATGCCCAATATAGCATGCCCCGCCCGTTAAATCAACCTTCCGAGGCGCCAGACAGACGCAGTCATGCTGATTCAAGAGGCCTTCAACGAAGCGCCCGTGCGGGGTGCCTTCCTCTATGACACGTCCTGAATGAGGAACGCCTTGATGAAAGGATCAAGGTCCCCGTCCATGACGGACTGGAGATCCGTCACTTTGGTCTCTGTCCGGTGGTCATTGACCATGGTGTAGGGCTGGAACACGTAGCTCCGGATCTGGGACCCCCATTCTATCTTTTTCTTTGAGCCCTCCACGGCGTTCTTGGCCGCTTCCTGGATCTGAAGCTCCAACTGGTATATCCGGCTCTTGAGCATGGTCATGGCTCGCTCCCGGTTCTGCAGCTGACTACGCTCTTCGGTACACTCCGCCACGACACGCTCGGTTCGGCCGTCGGACAGCTTGCCAGTCCAGATCAGCCGGGCGCCGGTTTCCACTTTGTTGACGTTCTGCCCGCCTTTGCCTCCGGATCGGAACGTCTGCAGTTCCAACTGGTCAGGCTTGATCTCAACCTCAATCGTGTCGTCTATCTCGGGGTAAACGAAGA
Organism: Bacteroidota bacterium; assembly: GCA_027620595.1. Lineage (GTDB taxonomy): Bacteria > Bacteroidota > Rhodothermia > Rhodothermales > UBA10348 > JAAZVD01. The sequence goes on from JAQCDI010000067.1 coordinate 7,980, forward strand.
CACTCGTGAACGAGGTGTGTCGACGCCCCGACGAATCGAACGGGGATATGCGGACCAAGCGGTGAACCCCCGATTCGGATTTCAGGTAGCCGTAGGCGTGATCCCCACGGATGGCAATGGACGCACTTTTTATGCCGGCCACTTCCCCTTCTTGGTACTCCAACAACTGCACGGCATAACCGTTTCGCTCTCCCCATCGTGTGTACATCCGGACGAGCAGATCGGCCCAATCCTGGCTCTCGGTTCCGCCAGCTCCCGGATTGATGGTGACGATGGCATCCCGGTGGTCGTCCTGCCCCCGAAGGAGACTGCGCAGTTCGAGTTGATCCACCAAAGGCTCCAACAGGGCGTATTCGGCGGCGATTTCCTCGGCCAGGTCCTCCCCTTCTTCCGATTCCATCAGCATCAGGGTCTCGACGTTCTCGGCATGCGTCTTGATCTTCGACCAGGCATCCAGCCAGCTTTTCTCGGCCGAGATCTCTTTCTCGGTGGCCTGTGCCTCTTCCGGGCGGTCCCAGTAACCTGGATCCAATCGCTTCTGCTCCAGCTCGGCTTTCCTGGCTGAGCGCCCCTCCGGATCCAGGAATCCTCCCAGCATCTCGGCTCGCTCCAGCAGGGTTCTTATCTGCTCTCTCTCCATATCAGGCGGACGCTCGGCTAAGGTTTATCAGGTACGTTTCTTCTCTTCAGGGAGCCACCAAGCCAACCGGCGGCAAGTCCAGTCAACGCCGCCATGAGCAAGGTCAGGAGCGGGGTGACAAAGGCGGGCATGCCACCCAGCAGGCTCCCAAGGGTTTCCATCATGTTCAAACTTTCCTGGGGCGCTACGGCCACATTCCAGGCCATCAAGGTACCCCAGGCAAGCACCTGAGCCGACAATCCTGCCACGCCTGGCCGCTTTCCAGCCATCAAGCCAGCCAACAGAGGCCCGACGACACTGTACGTCCAGCCAAGAAACAGGTGAGCCGCCAGCGATGCAGCGGCCCCGACGATGAGAGGAATACGTCCCATGGCCTTCAGACCCGGGAAACCGTCAGCTCACCTGCGCGGCAACGCTCGGCAAAGCGCGAGATTCGACGGACGGCTTCCTGGATGTTCTCCATCGAGTTGGCATACGAACAACGGACAAAGCCGGTACCCGAAGGACCAAACGCATCGCCCGGTACCACCGCCACATGCTCGGCATGCAACAACTCCTGGGCAAACTCCTCTGAGGACAGCCCGGTCGAGGTGATGTCGGGAAAGCAGTAGAAAGCCCCTTCCGGCTCGAACGTGGGCAGACCAGCCGCCCGGAAGCCGTCCACGATGACTCGACGACGCGCATCATACGCCTGACGCATGCGCTCCACGTCATCCTGGCATTCACGTATGCCCGCCAGTGCGCCCCACTGCCCTGCTGTCGGAGCCGACATGATGATGTATTGGTGGAGCTTGTACATCGCGTCATAGATCGGCTTGGGAGCGCATGCATACCCTACACGCCAGCCGGTCATGGCATACGCCTTCGAAAAGCCACCCAGCAGGATGGTCCGTTCTCGAAGTGCGTCAATCGACGGAAGACACGTGTGGCCCCGCTCGAATGCCTCGCCATAGATCAGGCGGTCGTAGATCTCGTCTGAAAGGACCAGCAGATCGTGTTTCACGACGACCTCGGCAATCTCTTCGAGCACCTCACGCCGCAGAACAGCGCCCGTCGGGTTGGACGGATAGGCCAGGAAAAGGACTTTCGTGCGATCCGTGATGCGGGCCTCGATATCGGCAGCCGTGACCTGGAAGTTGTTCTCGACAGAGGTGGGA
>JAQCDI010000068.1 GCA_027620595.1 Bacteroidota bacterium
CCGGCCGTCAACCATGACCTCTTCGTGGTGTCGGACTTCCAGCGCAGCACTTTCTCGGATTCTCTGGACCTCGAACTGGCGCCGGGTACCCGACTGCTGCTCACGCCGGTTGGCACCGATGGCCAGGGCAACCTGGCTGTGACCGATGTGCAGGTGCTCAGTCAGATTGTTTCCGAGGGGCAGCCCGTTCGATTCGAGCCCACATTCACCAACCATGGGGAGGACCCGGTCCGCGGTCTGGTGGCTTCGTTGACCCTGGAAGGACAGCGCATCGGCCAGGCAACAGTCGACATCGAGGCCCGCAGTCAGGCCACTGCCCGGTTCGTGGCCGCCCCGCGCAGTCAGGGTTGGCTCACGGGGTCGGTCCGCATTGATGACAACCGCTTCCTGTTCGACAATGAACGTACATTTGCCCTGCATGTACCCGAGGAGCGGCACGTACTCCTCGTGCGGGGGGATGGCGCCGAAGCCCGGTACGTGCGGCTCGCCCTGTCGGGATCCCTGTTCGAGGCGGGTTCGCGCTTCGTGACCGAGGAGATTGCCGAGACGGCCCTTTCTTCGGCCAATCTGGGGCAATGGGACAGCGTGGTCCTCGTCGGGGTCTCGTCCCTGTCCTCCGGAGAGCGTGCGGCCCTCACGCAGTACCTGCGGGGTGGAGGGGGTGTGATGGTCTTTGCCGGGGACGCAGTCACCGTTGGCGACTTCAATGCCTGGTTCGACGACATGGGCGCGGGCGCCTACAGCGGCATCCGGGAAGTGGACGGAGCCGGCACGGCAGTCGGGGTGTTTGACCGCGTGGATGCCGACCACCCGCTGTTCGAAGGCATGTTTGCGCCCACGCCCGATGGCGCCCCTCCGACCCTCGAACAGCCCGTGCTCTTCCGCTCCCTGGATTACGTACCTGGCACGGGCAACGAGCAGACCGTCATCGGCCTGAGCGGGGGACGTCCGTTCCTTCAGGAGATCCGCGTTGATCAAGGATCCTTGTTGCTCTTCTCGGTCGAAGCAGGCGCTTCCTGGAGTGATTTCCCCGTCCGTGGTCTGTTCCTGCCGATGCTGCATCGTGCATTGGTATACCTTTCGGCCGGCGCCTCCGTGATGGGCGAAACCATGGAGACCGGTTCGTCCATGCAGCTGCTCCTGCAGGGCGTGGCCTCCGGCGTGCAAATCACGGTGCAGGACTCCACGGGGACCTCGTTCCTGCCCGAGCAGCGGGACGTGTTCGGCGGCAAGGTGCTCACCCTGGCTGGCCCCTTCTTCCAGCCAGGGGTGTATGATGTGCTCGAAGGCGCGGACACCCGCCGCCGCGTGGTGGTCCACCCACCGGCTCCGGAGTCGGATCTGGCCCTGATGGACCCCGATGAGGCAGCTGCGCACCTGGCCACCCTCACCGACGCCGAGGTGGCCGTCCTGGACGTCTCGGTCTCTTCGGCCGCGCCGCTCGAGGAGCAGTTGCGCGAAGCCCGGACCGGGGTCGAATTGTGGAACGTCTTTTTGGCCCTCGCGTTGGCATTTTTACTTGCCGAGATGGTTGTCTCGCGGCAGTTCCGCCCAGAAGCAGCGGCCTGATTCCAGACAGGAATCGGGGGCCCTCCACTCCTCGATCCCGCCCGCCGTGTTCAATACCCTACATACGGTCCTGGTGATTTCCTTCGTCGCCGTGACAGGAGGGTTGCTGGCCATGACACTCATGCAGCGTCTGCGTGTGCGCGGGATCCGTATGACGTGGCTTTCGGCCTCCCGCACGTCCTTGCCCGTCTGGCCCACCGTGTTCATGGGGGTGGTCCTGGTGTTCCTGCTCTATTCCCGAAACACGGTTTCGCCCGTGTCCCCGCTGGTTTTCCTGGGCTACTTCACCGGCGGTATGCTCTGGTTCGTTTCCGTCGTCCTGTCGGCGGCTGTCGTGGTCACCGAGTATGGCATCCTTCCCGAAGCCGGCCGCAGCGACGAGGCCGTCGGTTGGGGCCAGATCTTTGACTATTTCGAAGTGGAAGACCACAAGCGGGTCCATTTCGCCTTCATGTATCAGGATTTCCTGGGCGAACGCAAGCGCCTGGACCTGAACGTTCCCCTGCAGCATGCCGAGCGATTCCGCCGCATGGTGCGTGCCAAACTCGATGGGCCCATGGAAGGCACCGTGGAGCGGATCCGGCACGGCCAGGCCCTCGGAAACCGGTAACTGCAATCACCAGTCTGTGGTTTACGCCCATTTTCAGCCCCAACGAGCAACGTTTCGAGACCCGAGAAGAAGGCAGGGAGCGCGCCCTGCTGGTGGGTGTCGTACTTCCAGGAGTGGATCGGCAGGACGTCGACGATTCCCTCAGTGAACTGGCCCTTCTGGCCGACACGGCCGGCGCCGACGTCATCGGATCCATTGTGCAGTCGGTCCAGCGGATCAACGTGGCCACCTATGTCGGTACCGGCAAGGTGGAAGAGATCCGTCAGGCCGTTGAGGAAATGGACATCGACCTGGTCATTTTCGATGACGATCTGAGCAACGTGCAGGTCCGCAACGTGGAGCGCGAAATCAGCTGCAAGCTGCTGGACCGCTCCGCCTTGATCCTGGACATCTTTGCCCGCAACGCCCGGACGGCCACGGCCAAGACCCAGGTCGAACTGGCCCAACTCGAGTACCTGCTGCCCCGCCTGACCCGCCACTGGACCCACCTTTCCCGCCAGAAGGGGGGGATCGGGATGCGCGGACCCGGAGAAACGCAGATCGAGACGGACCGCCGTTTGATCGGGATGCGGATCTCCTCGCTCAAGGACCGGCTGGAAAAAATCGACAAACAGCGTACGACGCAGCGCAAGGGCCGCACCAAATTCACCCGCATCTCGCTGGTCGGATACACCAACGCCGGCAAGTCCACGCTCATGAACGAGATGGCCGGTGCTGGCGTCCTGGCCGAGAACCGCCTCTTTGCCACGCTCGATTCGACGACGCGAACGGTGGACATTGCTCCGGGAAGGGAGGTGTTGCTCTCGGACACGGTTGGGTTCATCCGCAAACTGCCGCACCGCCTGATCGAGAGCTTCAAGAGCACGCTCGACGAGGTGCGCGAGTCGGATATCCTGCTCCATGTCCTCGATGCTTCCCACCGGGCATGGCGTGAGCATATGCAGGTGGTCCGTGAGACGCTCGAGGAACTCGGGGTCCGGGACAAGCCCGTCCTGCTGGTCTTCAACAAGATCGATGCCATCGACGAACCCGAAACCCTGTTGGCACTTCGCAGGGAGTACCCCGATGCCGCTTTCGTCTCGGGATTGAGGGGCATCGGACTGAGCGAGCTGCAGGCACAGATCCTGGAGCTGATCGACGCCGGCTTCGAATCCGAACGGGCGCTCATTCCGGTCACCGATCAGAAGGCCATTGCGCACATCCACCGCGTGGCGGAGGTCCTGGAGGAAACCTACACCTGGGGAAAAGTGCCCTACGAGTATGAAACGCAGGGCGTCGTGCTGCTGCGTTACCGCGTGGCACCGCGCTACGCTGCCGATCTGCAGGCCCTGGTCCAGCGCTACCGTGATCTTCGACTCCTCGAGGACGAACCTCAGGGGTGAGCACCCTGCGTAGGCTGGATTGGACACCCTGGCGGCATGAATTGCCGACCGAACAGGGCAATTTTTCGTCTTCTTCCTTCCATTTCCATGTCTGAATTGGGTGAATCGTATACTGGAGCGGGTACAGGGCGGGAACGGCACGGGAATTGCCCGATTCATGGCCGAACGCTTTCCACCGTTATATGGGTGACCCCTTGACCGTCGCCGACCTCATCAGCACTTCCACCCCTCCGCTGCAGCCGGAAGACTCCGTCGAGTACGGGCTCGGACTGTTGATGGAACTTCGGGTCCGGCATTTGCCGGTCGTGTCCCATGATGGGCACTTGCTCGGATTGTTGTCCGAGGAGATGCTGCTGGATGCCGAATCCCCGGCCACACAGATCGGTACGCTGCTGGGCCCCGCCCCGGTTTCCATCTCGCACCGCGTGCACGTTTTCGAGGCCACCAAGGTCATGATGGATCATGATCTGACCCTGGTCCCCGTTGTGGACGACGAGCGCCGGTTCCGCGGCATCGTGCGTCGCCACGACATGTTCGAGCGGTTCGCCCGAATGCTGGCCACACAGGAAAGCGGCGCCATCGTGGCCCTGGAAGTCGAACGACGGGACCTCTCACTCTCGAAGATCATCTACGTCATCGAGCAAAACGACGTCAAGGTGCTCTCGCTCTCGACGGAAGCTCACGGGGATCGGGTGGGCGTAACCATCAAACTCAACGTCAAGGATGCCACCCGCGTCCGGCACCTCCTCGAACACCACGGATACCCGGTGGTGGCCGCTTTCGGCGAGGAAGAAGACGCCGAGGACCTCCTGGACCGTGTCCAGGAATTCATGCGCTATCTCGAGGCGTGATTTCCGCGGCCCACGGGCTGCGTGAAGGATTATCCAACCCCGATGTGGAATCGATTCCGGTCGATTTCCAGCGGGGTTTTTCGTATTTTATCGGAATGGATCGGCCCCGCACTCGGGCCATCCTTCCGCCTTTCTGCCAGCCAACACCCCGGAACCCTTCCACATGGCCGAGTCCCTCGAACAGAAGCAATACGGTGCCTCCAATATCCAGGTCCTTGAAGGCCTGGAAGCGGTCCGCAAACGCCCCGCGATGTATATCGGGGATGTGGGCTTCCGCGGTCTCCATCACCTGGTCTACGAGGTGGTGGACAACTCCATCGACGAGGCGCTTGCCGGCCACTGCGACACGATCCACGTGACCATCCACGAGGACGGATCGGTTTCGGTGCGGGACAACGGCCGCGGTATCCCGGTGGACCTGCATCCCAAGGAACAGCGCTCCGCGCTCGAAGTGGTCATGACCACGCTGCACGCCGGGGGCAAGTTCGACAAGGACACCTACAAGGTTTCCGGGGGTCTGCACGGCGTCGGGGTATCCTGCGTCAACGCCCTTTCGCACCGGCTTGAGGCCACGATCTGGAAGAATGACGCCGTCTGGCACCAGGTCTACGCCTATGGCGTGCCCGAAGCCCCGGTGGCCAAGGTCCGGGACATGACCAACGACGAGGCCAATGGAACGCTGGTACGTTTCTGGCCCGATGGGGGCATTTTCCAGAGTACCGAGTACCGCTTTGATACCCTGGCCGACCGCCTGCGGGAGCTGGCCTACCTGAACAAGCAGGTCACGATCACGATCACCGACTTGCGCGAAGCGGAGGGCCTCGAAGAGGTCTACCATTTCGAGGGCGGCATCGTGGAGTTCGTGGACTACCTCGACGAGACGCGCGAGCCGATCCACGAAGAGACCATCTTCATTTCGGACGAGGACGCGGAAGTACCCGTCGAAATGGCGATGCGATACAACAGCGGGTACACAGAGAACATCCTCTCCTTCGTCAACAACATCAACACGCACGAGGGCGGTACCCACGTTTCGGGTTTCCGCCGCGCGCTGACGCGTACGCTCAAGACGTACGCCGAGAAGAACGGCCTGCTCAAGAACCTCAAGATCGACCTTTCGGGAGAGGACTTCCGCGAGGGCATCACGGTCGTGCTTTCGGTAAAGGTGGCCGAGCCTCAGTTCGAGGGACAGACCAAGACCAAGCTGGGCAACTCCGAAATCCAGGGCGCGGTCGAGTCCCTGGTGGCCGAGAAGCTGGCCGACTGGTTGGAGGATCACCCGAAAGAATCCAAGCGCATCGTGGACAAGGTGGCCCTGGCCGCGCAGGCCCGCCATGCCGCCCGTCGCGCACGCGAACTCGTGCAGCGCAAGAACGCCTTCTCGAGCGGCGGCCTGCCCGGCAAACTGGCCGATTGTTCGTCCCGCACGCCCGAGGAATGCGAACTCTACCTGGTCGAGGGGGACTCGGCCGGTGGAAGCGCCAAACAGGCCCGCGACCGCCACTTCCAGGCCATCCTGCCCCTGCGCGGCAAGATCCTGAACGTGGAAAAAGCCCGGCTCGACAAGATCCTGGCCAACGAGGAGATCAAGAACATCGTGACGGCGCTCGGCACGGGTCTCGGCGTGGGCGAATACGATTTCGAGCCGGAAAAACTGCGCTACCACAAGATCATCGTCATGACCGACGCCGACGTGGACGGCGCGCACATCCGTACGCTGCTGCTCACGTTCCTCTACCGCCAGATGCGCCTTCTCGTCGAAAAAGGCTTCGTCTACGTGGCCCAGCCGCCGCTCTACAAGGCCAAGCGCGGAAAGCAGGAACGCTACTGCTGGACCGAGGAGGAGCTCAAGGTGGCCCTGGCCGAACTGGAAGGGGACACGAAGCAGAAAGCCACGATCCAGCGCTACAAAGGTCTCGGGGAGATGAACCCGGAACAGCTCTGGGAAACCACGATGGATCCCCAGCGGCGCATGCTGCAGCGCGTCACGATCGAGGATGCGGCCGCTGCCGACCGCATTTTCAGCACCCTCATGGGGGATGCCGTCGAGCCGCGCCGCAAGTTCATCGAGCGCAACGCCAAGTACGCCACCATCGACGTCTGAGCGCGGTCGGGACGTCCCGATTCGCGTCCGGGCCATCACCATGTCCGACGCACCCGAACCCCGGCTGAGCATCATCGTCCCCCTGCTGGACGAGGAAGGGTCCATCCCGGAGCTGGCGGATCGGATCCGTCGTGCCTGTGATGGCGCCGGGATGACCTTTGAGGTCTGGTTTGTCGATGATGGGTCCTCCGACGGGACGTGGAAAGCCGTCCAGACGCTCCACGCCGCGGATCCCCGGTTCGCCGGGCTGCGGTTCCGGCGCAATTACGGCAAGTCGGCGGCCCTCGCCGTGGGTTTCGAACGGGCCCGCGGCCAGTACGTGATCACAATGGACGGGGACCTGCAGGACGACCCGGCCGAGATTCCGGGTCTGGTGGCGGTGCTCGAATCGGGATACGATCTGGTCAGCGGCTGGAAGAAGAAACGTCACGACCCCCTCTCGAAGACCATCCCGAGCCGGTTCTTCAATCTCGTGACCCGGCGCATTGCAGGGATCCCGCTGCACGACTTCAATTGCGGGCTGAAGGCGTATCGCAACGAAGTGGTCAAGGCGGTCAAGGTCTATGGGGAACTGCACCGCTACATCCCGCTCCTGGCCAAGTGGGAAGGGTTCGAGCGCATCACGGAGAAGGAAGTGCAGCACCACCCACGGCGGCACGGCGCCACGAAATTCGGTTTCGAGCGCTTCCTGCGCGGATTCCTGGATCTGCTGACAGTGACGTTCCTGACGCGGTTTGCCTCCCGTCCCATGCACTTCTTCGGCACATTCGGCACACTGGCCTTCACGGCAGGCTTCCTGATCAGTCTGTGGATCTCGGTGGACAAGCTTGTCTTCGGGCATCCCATCGGAGACCGCCCACTCCTCCTGCTCGGTATCATGATGATCCTGGTCGGCGTGCAGATGTTCACGACGGGCCTGATCGGCCAGATGATCGTGGAACCCCGCATGCAGCGCACCGACACGCTGCAGATCACCGAAACCCTGGTCGCCGCGCCGGCTTCGGACGCCCGGCTCCATGCCTGAGACCCAGCGGATCGGCATCGTCGGGCCCTACCCGCCCTACCGGGGCGGCATCGCCCAGTTCACCGAGCGGATGCACCGTGCGCTGGATGAGGCCGGTCAGCGCGTCACGGGCGTTTCCTTCCGCCGACTCTACCCCTCGCTCTTCTTCCCCGGAGCGAGCCAGGAGGATGCGGGGGCGAACCCCCGCTTCGAAGCGCCCCGCGTATTGGACTCCATCAATCCCCTTTCCTGGCGCAGGACAGCCCGGCACCTCGTCGATGCTGGGGTGGAAAGGGCCATTTTCATGCATTGGATGCCCTTCTTTGCGCCGGCCTATGCCAGCGTGGCCGAGCGGCTGGGCAGGGCGGGTGTTTCCGTCTCGGCGGTGGTCCACAACGCCCTCCCGCATGAGCGTCAGCCGCTGGCGCGCACGCTGAGCCGGCGCTTCCTGCAGCACTGTGACTACATAGTGGCCCTGTCGGAAACCGTCCGTCGGGACCTGGTTTCGATGGGACTGCACGACAAGATCGACGTACGCCCCCACCCAACCTATGATCAATTCGGGGGGCGAACCGACCGACGGGCCGCGCGGCAGGCGCTGGGATTGCCGCCGCAGGGCCGGGTATTGCTTTTCTTCGGTCTCGTTCGTCGCTACAAGGGGGTTGACATCCTGCTGGAGGCCATGGCGCACATGCATACCGAGGTCCTTCTGGTTGTGGCCGGAGAATGGTATGAGGACCGTGCCGAAGCCGAGGCCCTGATCGAGCAGCACGGCCTCGCTGAACGGGTCCGCCTCGTGGACCGCTACATTCCGGATGCCGACGTGGCCACGTATTTTTCGGCCGCCGACGCCGTGGTCCAGCCCTACCGGCAGGCCACCCAGAGCGGTGTCGTGCAGACGGCGTTCCATTTCGGTGTTCCTGTCGTGGTCAGCGGCGTCGGCGGCCTCCCCGAGATGGTCGGGCACGAGGTCGAGGGCTTGATCGTGGCGCCCGAGGACCCCGCGGCACTGGCCGCCGCCCTGGACCGGCTCGAGGAACCCGGGCTCCTGCCGCGGTTGGCCGAGGGCGCCCTGGCCGCGCGTGAGCGCTACACCTGGGAGCATTTCATCCACCCCTTCCTGTCCCGCTGAGCCCATGGATTACGATCCGGTAAAGGACCGATTCGGTACGTTGGTGGCCGGAGGTCGCTGGCGCACAGGGCAGTTTTTCCGCCTGCTGCACCTGTTCTTCCTGCGGGCCTGGCATGTGCGCAAGGCCCTGCGCGCGGCCATCGGCCCAAGGGATGGCAGCATCCGCATCCTCGACGCCGGCACCGGATTCGGTCAGTTTGCCTGGTGGATCGTGCGCCGATGGCCGCGCGCCACGATCCATGCGGTGGACATCAAGCCCGACTATCTGGAGCGCGCCAAAGCCTTCCTGACGCAGGAAGGCCTCGTGGATCGGGTTTCGTTTGCCATCGATGACCTCACGGCGCTTGAGGCCGAGGGGCCGTTCGACCTGATCCTGAGCGTGGACGTCATGGAACACATCCTCGAGGATGTGACCGTTTTCCGGCACTTCCACCGCGTCCTTCGACCCGGGGGCGTGGTCATCATCAATACCCCCTCCGACCAGGGTGGATCGGATGCGCACACCGAGGGCGAGAGCTTCATCGGCGAGCACGTGCGCGACGGGTATGGGCGGGAAGAGATCCGCGCAAAGCTGGCCGAGGCCGGGCTCGAGGCCGACGAGGTGGCCTTTACCTACGGGGCTTTTGGTTCGCTGGCCTGGCGGCTCACCATCAAATGGCCCATGTTGTGGCTCAACGCAAGCTTTGCCATCGTCCTGGTGCTGCCCTTCTGGTATGCGCTCGTGCTGCTGCCATCGCTGCTCCTCAACGCGCTCGATGTTTCACGGAAAAACCCGACGGGAACGGGGCTCCTGGTGGTGGCGCATCGCCCCTGATCGTTGTATTTTGGCCGGGCACTTCGAACGGGATCGTCCCCCAGGAATGCCCGCGGCCACGCCCGCAGCGCCGCCGCAGCTCCCATCCCCACCACCCAACGTCCGGGACCCGTGCAAACGAAGTACGTTTTTGTGACCGGCGGCGTCACTTCCTCCCTCGGCAAAGGCATCATCTGCGCCTCGCTGGGCCGCCTTCTGGAAAACCGCGGACTGCGGGTCACCATCCAGAAATTCGACCCCTACATCAACGTCGACCCGGGTACGATGAACCCGTACGAGCACGGGGAGGTCTATGTGACCGAGGATGG
>JAQCDI010000069.1 GCA_027620595.1 Bacteroidota bacterium
GGAACTGAACAGCCGGCGGGCCGAGCCGGTGCCGCTCGACCGGTTCCGGGCCAACGTGGTCGTGGACGGGAGCGATCCCTGGATCGAGGACGGGTGGGCGATCCTGGCCACGCCCGAAGCGCAGCTTCGCCTCGTGAAGCCCTGCGCACGGTGCGCCGTGATTACCACCGACCAACGAACGGGGCAGCGCTCCAAGGAGCCCACGGCCACCTTGGCCACCTATCGATGGAAGGATGGAAAGGTGCTGGTCGGCATGAATGCGCTGGCCGGGCCGCCCGATGCCTTTCTTCGGGTGGGAGACCCGCTGTCGATCGACGCTCCGGTTAAATAACCGTTATCCGGCCGTCCGGACCCTCGGATGGGGCTTTCCCTGTTCATTGTTTTTTGCGTTATTGGAGCTGAAGGAGTTCCGGGACACTCCTATGTCCGTTATTGCATGTAAATAATGCCTTGTGGGTACGATCATGACGGGACATGTCCTTGTCCTCAACCAGGACTACCAGGCGCTGACCATCACGAGTGTCCAGCGCGCCACGGTGCTGGTCCTGCTCCAGAAGGCTGAACTGATCGAGGTAGAAAAGGCTCGATTCGTGCGCAGCACCCGGCACACCGTCCCCTGGCCCAGCATTGTCCGCCTCAAGGGGTATGTGCGGGTGCCCTACAAACACATCCTCTTGACCCGCAAGAACGTGATCCGGCGCGACGGGCATCGGTGCCAGTACTGTGGCGCGCGGGATCGGCTCACCATCGACCATGTCATGCCCCGGTCCAGGGGAGGGCGGGACACGTGGGACAACCTGGTGGCCGCATGCGTCCCGTGCAACAACCGCAAGGGAAGCCGGACGCCTGCCGAAGCCAACATGGAGCTGGCGCGCAAGCCGTTCCGCCCAAGCTATGTGATGTACATCCGGGACTATGTCGGCTCGCTCGACGACACCTGGAAGCCGTACCTGTATCTGGCGTGATGGAGTCGGGCGAACCGTCTGTTCGCCGGTTTGCACGTACCATCCGGATTGGCGGTGTTTTCATCCCGTCGTGGAATCCGGCGGCGTGCGTTCCGGTTCACGTTGAACGATCCACCCCCCGATTGCCATGAATGCTTCCCGCGTTGCCCGCCTCGCCTGGTCCGTTCCGGTTCTCCTGCTGGTCTTGACCCTGCACCAGGCCTGGACGGCCTATGAACTGCAGGACACCCTCGATACCGGCACGTCCGCCATGGCCGAAGTGACCCGATACGAGCGCTCGGATCGCAAGGATGTGACGCATGTCGAACTGGACATGCCGGATGGTTCGACCTTCGAGAAAACCCGACTCGCCCTTCCATACTCGATCGGTCACCGGGTTGAAGCCGAATCCCTGCAGGTAACCGTCCATCCGGGAGCCGCGCAGGAGGTGGTGATCACCCAGATCGGACACACCCAGGTGGGGATTGCCTGGAGCAACGCCGGGATGGGTTTCATTGCTTTCCTGATGGCTTTTTCCGGTGTGTTCTACTGGAATCGCTGGCAGAAGAAAGCCTGAACCGCCGCGCGCCGCGCGCCTGCGTCGTATATTGCCGTCCATCGTTGGGGGTGCCCTGAGCGGCTGAGATCATACCCCTTGAACCTGCCCGGATAATGCCGGCGAAGGGAAACGAGCGCTGAAGCGCCCGCGCGGCCGGATGGCCCCCGACGAGGACCCCATTCCACTCATCCCTCGTCCTGCGCATGCGACGCCTGTTGGCCTTCTTCCTTTTCCTCGCCCTTCCTGTACACGGCGCATGGTCCCAGGTGTCCGGCACCGTTGTGGACGAATCCGTTGCTCCGGTCGTCGGCGCAGCGTTGCAGCTGTTCGTGCCCGGATCCGGTCAGCCCCGAAGCGTCGGGGTGTCGGACGCGGAAGGCCGGTTCCGCCTCGAGAATGTCCAGCCTGGCCGGTACGACCTGCACGTGTCCCATGTGGCCTTTGCCGCGCGCGTCCTGCCCGTCGTGGTCGGCGCCGAAGGGGCGGAGCTCACCGTGCGCCTGTCCAACAGCGTGATTTCGCACGGTGAGCTCGTGGTCAGTGCAGGACGCGCGCGGCAGGGGCTTGCTCCCGTGACCGTGTCCAACGTGACGGCCGTGGAACTGGCCCGCCAGCCCGACATGAAGGACCTGCCTGTCCACCTTGCCCGCCAACCCTCGATTACCTACCACTCCGAGAACGGTAACGCCATCGGGTACTCCACGCTGCGCATGCGCGGGTTCGACCAGCGTCGCCTGGCCGTGGCCATCAACGGCATTCCCCAGAACGATCCCGAGGAGTTCAACGTCTTCTGGATCAACTTCTTCGACATCCAGGGGGCCGTCCAGGACATCCAGATCCAGCGTGGCGCGGGCAGCTCCGTCTACGGCCCGACGGCCATCGGCGGCGCGATCAACCTGCGCGCCATGCCCTACCGGCCGGATTTCCGGGCGAACCTGCATGTCGGCGGTGGCGCGTTCGGGACCCGTCGCTACACGGCCGACATCAACTCCGGGCTGCTCGGCGGGCGGTGGGTGGCCTACGGCCGGCTTTCGCGGCTGGAGTCGGACGGCTACCGGGACTGGTCCTGGACAGAGTTCTGGCGCTTCTTTGCCGGTGTGACGCGCTACGGCGAGCGCCACACGCTGACGCTGCAGGCCTATGGAGGTCCGCAACGGGATGGTCTGGCCTACTCGGGTATCCCGAAGGCTGCCAATGACGCCACGATCGACGATGGTTTCGGGGGCACGATCGACCGGAAATACAATTTCTCGGCCTTCGACCGCGATGTGGAGGACTTCCACCAGCCGCATGTGGAGATGCACCACGCCTGGGATGTGCGGCAAGGCCTGTCCTTCAATCAGGCGCTCTTCTGGGTCAAGGGCGAGGGGTATTTCGACTTCGGCGGCTCGTTCCGGAGCGCTGACTATCTGCGTCTTCCGGCTGGCATCGTGGCCCCGGGCCAGGAAGCCCTGCTGCTGTTCGTGTCCCGCCCCGACATCAGCGTGCTTTTCCGGGCCTACCTCGACCAGTGGCAGGTGGGCTGGATACCCCGTCTGCAGTGGCAGGACGATGTGAGCACGACCACCCTGGGCGCCGAGCTCCGGTTGCATCGCAGCCTGCGCTGGGGCCGGGTCCAGGAATCCAACCTGCTGCCTGCGGACATCGTGGGTTCCGAGGCGGACGCACGGGTCTATCAGTTCCGCGGCGAGAAGGCCATTGCCTCGGTCTATGCCAGCCATCTGCGACGCTGGGGGGATCGTTGGGCCGTACAGGCCGATGTGCAGGCCACGTGGCGGCAATACCGGGTCCATGAGGAAGCGTTTTTCGGCAATGCCTTCAGCAAACCCTACGCCTTCATCAATCCCCGCGTCGGCGTGACGTGGCGGCCCGAACAGCCGTTCCGGGCGTTTGCCAGCGTTGCCCTGGCTACGCGCGAACCGCGCATGAAAACGCTCTACGATGGGGAAGAAGCCGGCAGCGGGTTCGTTCCCCAGTTCGAGAGCAATGGAAACGGTGGCTACGATACCGACAAGCCTGTCGTTCGGGAGGAGCATCTGGTGGACCTGGAGTTGGGCGCCGCCTGGGTCCGGGAACGCTCGGAGCTGTCGGTCAACGGGTTCTGGATGGAGTTCGTAGACGAAATCGTGCCGAGCGGCGGGCTGGATCAGTATGGCGTGCCCCGAACGGGCAACGCGGACCGGACGCGTCACACAGGCCTGGAAGTCGATGCCTCGTGGCTCGTGCACCCGATGCTGACCGTATCAGGCAATGCCACCTTTTCGCGCAACCGGTTCGTCGAGTTCGACGAGTTCGTCTTTACCGGGGCGGGAGTGGAACGGTTCGACCGATCCGGGAATCCGATTGCCGGTTTCCCGGCCCGCAGTGGCAACCTGGCCCTTGAAGGGCGCAGGGGTGCCGTGAAAGCCTCCATCATGAGCTCGTGGGTCGGGCGCCAGTACATTGACAACGCCTACGGGCAGGACGCTGCGGGCGTGGAGCAGGACGATCTGACGGTGGACCCCTTCGTGCTTATCGACGCGTCGGTGCGCTGGAGCGTGGAGCGACGGCACGGACTGGAAATCGGTCTGGACCTGAACAACGTGCTGGACAGCCAGGTGCTGACATTCGGCAACGTATCAGTGGTCGGTCCGCAGTTTTTCCCGGCGGCCACCCGCCACCTGTTCGTCTCGGCCAAAGTGACGCTCAGGTAGGCGCTACCACGTCATCAGTTTCATGCAGAAGACGGAGCCGCCGGACTTGAGATACTCGTCCGTTTCGACTTCGATGACCGTGAAGCCTGCCTCGCGCAACGCGGCATTGGTTGCCGCGCATCCGCGCTGGATGACCACGTGGCGTCCGTCCGGACTATGGGCATTGCAGGCAAACAAGCCCCGGGCCTCGTCCTCGGGCGCCTCAATGACCCGGGCAAACATACGGTGGATCAACGCCAGACCTTCCGGCTCGAAGGCGCCGGGATAGATCAGCGCCGTTTCCTCATTGAGGACGCAGAGACACGTGTCCAGGTGGTAGAAGTCCGGGTCGTTGAGCTCGAGCGCAATGACGGGTGCTTGCAGCCATGTGCTGATCCAGTGGTAGACGGCGCTGTCGGTGCGGAATCCGTGGCCACCCCAGAGGAGGCGTCTTCCCGGATGCCAGAGGGCGTCTCCCATGCCTTCGAACTCGATGTCTCCGAGGGCAATACCGTCCACGACCGACCATCCCCTGGAGGCGAACCAATCCCGGAAGTACTGTACCTCTCCCGCCCGCTGGGGCGCAAACATCTTGCTGGGTACCACGCCGCGGGTTCCGTCGGGCAGGAGATAGGGAAGCGTCTGGTTGGCGCAGAACACCATGTCAGGTTGCCCCGGCATGCCTTCCACCACCTCGACGGCTGTTCCGCATGATTCAAAGGCCGCCTTGAGTGCGTCCCATTCCGCGCGGGCCCGCGCCGTATCTACTGTGCCGACGTTGCCGGCCATGTGGGGGTTGATCACGTACTGGATCGAGAAGTGATCCGGAGAGGTCATGACCATCCGGTCGGCCACGGGCATCGTGGGCAGATCGGACAACGCGAAATCCAGGTCGGCGAGCTGGTAGACAACCATCGGAGCAGTCGTGTAGTGTAGGCTCCGAATCTACAGCGGGAAGGAAGCCCCGCCCAAGCTCAGTTCCAGCCGAAACTCATTTCTTCACTGAGTTGACGGCCGATTTCCTCGATGTCCTCCCGCTGCACGGACATGTCCACGCGGACCCACTCGGCTTCACTGCGGATGTCGATGTCATCGATGAGGTCCCGGGCGGCCGGAAGGTCACGGACCTGCATGCGCATCATGGCCCGGGCTCCGGTGATCAGCTGGGCGTAATCATCTACGGCCACGGAGGCCACCGGGCGGATCAGGATCCGCGATTCCATGGTTTCGGCGTCCTGGTCCGACCCGACAGCCAGGTCCTGGAGGCTGGTCATGATGGGCATGAGCAAGGCGGTCTGGCCACTCGCTTCGCCGTCGGCCAGCCCGGAGGCATACTCATCCAGGTGTCGCACGACCATCCAGCTGTCGTGGTCTGCAACGGCAGCCATCAGCGCATCCATTTCCGGCCGGGCCGCATCGGCATACGCACGATCCAGCATGGCCTGCAGACGGGACGCGCTCGTGGCCAGCATCACCAGCTGTCCTTCCACGAAGGCTACGGCCATTGAAGCACCCTCTTTCTCCAGGGTAAAGGCATCCACCGGCCATTCCGTCTCGACGCGGACGAAATCGCTTTCCTGTTTGATGGCCTCGGCGGCGCGATCCTGGTCGAAATCCACGAACGCGAGGGCCGCTCCTTCTGCGTTGGCGGAGAAATCCTGTATGGCCACGTAGATGCCATGAACGTCTTCTTCAACCCGGATTCCTGTCTCTTCCAGAACGGTCTTGAGCATTTCGTCCATGGCCTCGGCCATTTCCGTATTGCGCTCGGCCAGGTCTCGGACCATGGTCATCTGGTTCTCGACATCAACGAAAGCCATCATGCGCGCGTCCGTGCCCAGCACCCGAAGGGCGGTATCCCGATCGGATGTATCAGGGGCGAGCATGGCTTCCGAATCACACCCGGTCAAGGTCATGAGGAGCACACCGCCGAAGAGGAAGGAGAGCCCCAATGTGCGCCGGATCCGATGACGGTCAGAAATCGCGCTTGACGAACCAGAGAAATGCCAGAGCATGGAGCACACCACCGAAAAGAAGGGAGGAGGTCAGAGGATACCACGACGTTACGGGCTCCTCTGCAACGAGTTGCGCCAGGATCTGGACCACCTCGGCGAAGTTGGGCAGTGCGTGGTAGAAGCCCTGGAACACGAAGGCGGCGGCGGGAGAAAGGACCGGCAGCATGGCTTGATGGCTGGCCAGGATGACGGAGATGAATACCAGGCCATAGGCGATGACGAGCCCCAGGCCCGAGGATCGGGTAGAGACGCCGAAGAACAGGATCACACTGTACATCACGGCAAACATGACCGTGATGATCGGAATGGCCCAGAGCACCCGTGGAATCCACATTCCGGTCTTGAGTGCCATGGAGAGCCACACGCCGCCGATCAGGTAGGCGGCCAGGACCAGGACCGTGATCCACACCCCGATCAGGTGCCCGAGCAGCAGGCGGGGGCGCGAGAGCGGCTTGGACAGGACCAGGTCGATGCGGCCCTGCTCGAGGAAACCGCCCACCAGCGGCATCGTGGCAAAGAGCCCGAGCATGGTGCCCAGGAAATAGGCAGCACCGACGACGAAGGTGTTGATGCCGATCATGAAGTTGTCGAGCGAAACGGCTTGCTGCACCCATTCACCCGTGGCCGCGTCGCGGACCGCTTCGGTGGGTGACGTGTCGAATCCGAAAATCCGGATGGCGGCCAGGGAGCCTTCCACCACGTCCATGTTCAGGGCGAAGGAAAGGAGCAGCCAGGCCAGCGTGGCCACCGCGAACATGGCCTGCGTCAGCCGCATGGCCCACAATTCGCGGAATGTGAGCAGCAGGGATCCACTGAGCGTGATCATGCGGAAGCCTCCTGGCCGGTGATGAGGTCGATGAAGCCGGCTTCCAGGGAGGATCGATGACGCTCCACACCCAGAATGACATGATCCGACGCGCGAAGGGCATCGATCAGGCGGTTCAGGACCGATGGGTCTCCCGAATCCAGCACCAGGGCATGGCCGGATTCGTCGACCGAGGCCCCGAACGAGGAGGCATCGAATCCCGGCTCGAGACGGGTCAGCTGGATACGCCAGCCCGTATTCTGGCGAGCCACGTCATCGATCGAACCGCTGCGGATGATCCGGCCCTTGTGGAGCACGATGACCCGGTCACAGACCAGTTCGATCTCCGAGAGCAGGTGCGAGTTGATCAGGACCGTGGTCCCGGCCTGCTTCAGGGCGCGCAGCCGGTCCCGGATGTCCCGTCGACCCACCGGGTCCACGCCATCCGTGGGTTCGTCGAGGACGACAAGCTCCGGCAGGTTGAGCAGGGCCTGGGCCAGGCCGAGGCGCTGCATCATTCCCTTTGAAAACTTGCCCACCCGGGTGTCTTCCCACGAAGCAAGCCCGACGTCTTCCAGCAGGCGAGGGATGCGTTCCTTTCGTGTCGGCGTGTCCAGGTCGGCCATGCGCCCATACACGTCCAGCGTCTGTCGGGCTGTCAGGTAGGGTGGAAAACGGTGGTTCTCGGGCAGATACCCCAATCGCCGGCGCGCCCCGGGATCTCCTGCGACCTGGCCCAGCAGGTGGGCCGTCCCCGCCGTAGGAGCCACGATGCCCAGAAGGATCTTGAGAAGGGTGGTTTTTCCGGCGCCATTCGGGCCGAGTACCCCGACAATTTCGCCGGGCTCTATGGTGAGATCCACTCCCCGGAGGGCGTGGATGGGCCGGCGCCGGAAGGCGGACCGGTAGGTCTTGTCCAGACCGCGGATGTCAATGATGGGAGGCATGCGGGCCCTTACGGGCTGGAGGGGTCCGGGATTCAGCCGACCAGCGCCTTGACGCCGGGCAGTTCTTTTCCTTCCAGCAGTTCGAGCATGGCGCCACCGCCGGTCGAGACGTGGGACACCCGATCCGCCAATCCGGCACCTACGATGGCGGCCACGGAGTCTCCGCCTCCGACCACCGTGAACGCTCCGGCATCCGTGGCCGCCACAACGGCCTCGGCAATTCCGTGGGTCCCCTTGGCAAAGGCGTCCATTTCGAAGACGCCCATCGGGCCGTTCCAGATCACCGTGCGGGCACCTTCAATCACCGCACGGTAGGCCTTGGCCGTTTCCGGACCGATGTCGAGTCCCATCCAGCCGGCAGGAATGGCGCCCTGCACGATGCGGGACGGCGCATCGGCCGCAAAAGCCTCTGCACAGACATGGTCCACGGGCAGGTGCAGACGGGGCCCGGCCTGTGTCATCAGATCCCGCGCCAGGTCCAGCCGGTCGTCCTCGGTGAGCGACGTACCGGTTTCCACTCCCTGCGCTTTGAGGAACGTGTAGGCCATCGCGCCCCCGATGAGCAGTTCGTCCGCCGATTCCAGGAGCTTCGAGATGATGCCGATCTTGTCGGACACCTTGGCGCCGCCGACGATGGCCACGAACGGATGGTCCGGATCCGTGACAATCTTGCCCAGCGTGTCGAGCTCGGCCTGCATCAGGAATCCAGGGGCCTTCTGGGCCACCCGGTGCGCCACGCCCTCCGTGGAGGCGTGCGCCCGATGGGCCGTTCCGAAGGCATCGTTGACGTAGACGTCGGCAAGCGCTGCGAGACGGTCAGCCAGGTCCGGGTCATTCTTCGTTTCCCCCTCCTCGAAACGCACGTTCTCGAGCAGCAGGATCTCCCCCGGAGCCAGCGAGCGGGACAGGTCCTCCACGACGTCCCCCACGACGGCCGGTGCCACCATGACCGGCGCGCTGACCAACGATGCCAGGTGCTTGCCCACCGGCGCCATGGACCAGGCCGGATCCGGGCCGCCCTTGGGACGGCCCAGATGGCTCACCAGAATGGGCATGCCGCCCTGGTCCAGGATGTGACGGATGGTGGGGAGGGCGGCCCGGATCCGGGTGTCGTCCTCGACGTGACCGTCCGAAAGCGGCACATTGAAGTCCACGCGGACAAGGACGCGTTTTCCCTTCAGATCAAGCTGGGAAAGGGTCGGCATGATCGGCTCCGGAAGGAATCAGGCGAAGAGGCGCTGTACGAGGTCCACCGTGCGGTTCGAGTAGCCCCATTCGTTGTCGTACCAGCCCACGACCTTGACCATCGTAGCCATGACCATGGTGGACTGGGCATCGAAGATGTTCGAGTGGGGGTTGTGCACGATGTCGATGGAGACGATTTCGTCCTCGGTGTATTCGAGGATGCCTTTCATCGGGCCTTCAGCGGCTGCCTTGAAAAGGGCGTTGACTTCCTCGATGCTCGTTTCGCGGCCGACTTCCACCGTCAGGTCCGTGATGGAGCCGTCCGGGGTGGGCACGCGAAGGGCAAATCCGTCCAGCTTGCCTTTGAGGTGGGGCAGGACGAGGCCGACGGCCTTGGCTGCACCGGTGGTCGTCGGAATGATCGAGTAGGCAGCGGCGCGGGAACGGCGCAGATCCGAATGCGGCGCATCGACCAGGTTCTGGTCGCCGGTGTAGGCGTGGACCGTGGTCATCATACCTTTTTTGACGCCCAGCGCATCGTCGAGCACCTTGACCATCGGAGCCAGGCAGT
>JAQCDI010000070.1 GCA_027620595.1 Bacteroidota bacterium
CTGGGCCGGATCGGCCGGGGTCATGATGTCGAACCCCCGGTCGTTTTTCGGGGCGATGTCCTGGAGAAGATCCCAGAGGTAGCCGGTAAGCTTGAGGCTCTTGGCCCGTATGGCCTCCATACCGACCTGATCGAACAGTTGGAGGGATCCTTTGAGCGGGGCGGTGGAGAGGATCGGCGTGTTGGTCATCTGCCACCCGGCCGCGCCCGGCTCGGGATCGAACTCCTCCACCCACTGGAACCGGGTGCTGCGGTTGTGTCCCCACCATCCGGCCAGGCGGGGCAGGTCGGTGGCATGCGCAAACCGTTCGTGCACGAAGGCCCCGCCGGGCGCGGCCGGGCCCGAATTCAGGTATTTGTAGTGGCACCAGGCCGCGAAATCCACATTCCAATCGTGCAGTCGGAGCGGCACGTTGCCCGCTGCATGGGCCAGGTCCCAACCCACCGTGCAGCCCTGTGCGTGTCCGGCCTTCGTGATGGCTTCGATGTCGAAGAACTGCCCGGTGAAGTAATTCACTCCGCCGAACATCACCAAGGCAATCCTGTGGCCTTCGCGACGGATCGCTTCCAGGATGTCTTCCGTGCGCAGGTGGTATTCGCCGGGTCGCGCCTTCGCTACGAGCAGGTGCACGTCCGGATCAAAGCCGCGGAAGCGGATCTGCTCACGGAAGGCGTATTGGTCCGACGGGAAGGTGTGCTCCTCGATCAAGATGCAGGGGCGCTCTGCCGTGGGGCGGTAGAAGGAGAGGAGCAGCAGGTTGATGTTGACCGTGAGGGAGTTCATCACGATCACTTCGCGCTCGGATGCGCCGACCAGGCGGGCCTCGCTGGCCCGCAGGTTGGTGCCGTAATCCGCCCAGTTCTCTGCACCCGTGAAGTAGCCTTCGACCCCCAGCCGGGCCCAGTCCTGCACGACGTTCTGCAGGGCCTCGATGCCCTCCCGCGGCTGCAGCCCTAGGGAGTTGCCGCACAGGTACAGGCTGGGCGAACCGTCGGCCACAGGGGGGATGGCAAAGTGGGACCGGTACCCGGCAAGCGGGTCGCTCTCGTCCAGTTTTCGGGCTGTTTCGGCAGGGAATCGCGACATGGAGTGAAAAAAGTTCGACCGATTCAGAGGGTTTGGGACAGGGGAAGACGGGGCGCCAAGATACGCGATTGAAGGAAGGGAAGGCAGGTTAACGGTGTCATTTTCGGCCCAAAAGCTGTGGAAATACGCGTTTTTCCGGTAGCGCTTCCAGATTCTTCATGGTCCAAAAGGTTGTTTTCAGTCGCGGGACCACCCTACCATTCCCACCGATTCCAGGCACTGAGCGCTTTGCCTAATCCCCCGGACTTCCATTTCCAATCGACCGAACCGATGCATTCCAACACACGAACCTTCCTGCTTCCGCCGGCGCCTGCCGTGGCGCGGATAGCGGCGTGGTCCGTGTCCGGTTCGATCATCGTGGTTGACCTGCTCGTGGCGGTGCTGCTAAGCATCGTCCTCGTGTCCATTCTGCTCAGCGTGCTCGTCACCTGATCACCCGGTCAACCCCACCGCATCGCGGCCTCACATCGAGAATCAGGGTTGACCTCACCCTGAAACCCGATCCGCCCCGATGTCCCGTCCCAGCCACACGATTACCCAAGGGTACCAGCGCGCTCCGCACCGGAGCCTGTTGCGCGCCACCGGTGTGATCCGCTCCGATGAGGATTTCCAGCGACCCTTCATCGGCGTCTGCAACTCCTACATCGACCTGATTCCCGGACACGTGCATCTGCAGCAGTTCGGGGCGCTGGTAAAGGAAGCTGTCCGGGAAGCCGGTGGTGTGCCCTTCGAGTTCAACACGATCGGCGTCGATGACGGCATTGCCATGGGACATCTCGGAATGCGCTACTCGCTGCCGAGTCGTGAGCTGATTGCCGATGCCGTGGAGACCGTGGTACGCGCCCACTGCCTCGACGCCATCATCTGCCTGCCCAACTGCGACAAGATCGTGCCGGGGATGCTCATGGGGGCACTGCGTTGCAATGTCCCGACCATCTTCGTCTCGGGCGGTCCCATGAAGGCCGGTCGGATGCCGGACGGCCGCAAGGTGGATCTTGTGTCCGTCTTCGAGGGCGTCGGACAGTACTCGAACGGTGACATCAGCGACGTCGAACTGGAGGCGCTGGAGCATCTGGCCTGCCCGACCTGCGGCTCCTGCGCCGGCATGTTCACGGCCAACTCCATGAACTGCATCATGGAGGCCCTTGGCCTGGCCTTGCCAGGAAACGGGACGATCCTGGCCATCGACCCGAAGCGCGGGGACCTGGCCCGCAAGGCGGCGCGGCGCATCGTCGAAATGGTGGAGGAGGACCTCAAGCCCCTCGACATCGTGACCGAAGCGGCCTTCGACGACGCATTTGCCCTCGACATGGCCATGGGCGGGTCGACCAACACCATCCTGCACCTCCTGGCAGCGGCCCACGAAGCCGGCGTGGACTACGACCTGGCGCGCATCAACGAGATGTCCGACCGGGTACCCTACCTGTGCAAGGTGGCGCCCGCCACACCCGATGTGCACATGGAGGATGTGGACGCGGCGGGCGGCATCCCGGCCGTGCTGGCCGAGCTGCATGCGGCGGGTTTGCTCAACGGGGACCGTCCCACCGTCACGGGCCGTCCTCTGAACGACGGCCTGGATGCCGCCCGCACGACCCGTCGCGACGTGGTTCGCCCGGCTTCGGATCCGTTCCGTTCCACCGGCGGTCTGCGCGTCCTCTTCGGCAACCTGGCCCCGGAGGGTTGCGTGGTCAAGACAGGAGCCGTTTCCGAAGAGATGCACACGTTCACCGGCCCGACCCGCATCTTCGAGAGCCAGGACGAAGCCGTGGAGGGCATACTCAGCGGGAGCATCGAGCCCGGCAGCGTCGTCATCATCCGATACGAAGGCCCCCGCGGCGGACCGGGCATGCCCGAAATGCTGGCGCCCACGTCGGCCCTTGCCGGCCTGCGGCTGGACCGATCGGTGGCCATGATCACCGACGGTCGCTTTTCGGGCGGCACCCGGGGTCTGAGCATCGGCCACTGTTCGCCCGAAGCGGCGGCGGGCGGCCCGATTGCCCTCGTCCATGAGGGAGACCTCATCACCATCGATCTGGCCGCGGCATCCGTCCACTGGCACGTGGAGGCATCGGAGGCCGCCCGCCGCCGGGCCGCGCTCCCTGCCTTCCAACCGCGCATCCGGACGGGCTGGCTGGCCCGCTACACCCACATGGTAACGAGCGCTTCCACCGGCGCCATCCTCCGGGTACCCGAATCCATGTCGCTGCCGGCAGGAGACGGTTCGCCCGCACCCCAAACTTCTCCCATGCTCGCATCCTGAGAATCCCATGAGCACACCTTCAGCGCAACTCGAAACCACCGCCACGACCGCGGACACTGAAACGGACCGCCAATTGGCCACCGGCGCGGAGATCTTCATCCGCTCCCTGGAGGCCGAGGGTGTCGAATACGTGTTCGGACATCCGGGCGGCGCCATCATCTCGATCTATGACGAGATGCACCGCATCAAGCCTTCCTTCCAGCACATCCTCGTGCGGCACGAGCAGGGGGGGACCCATGCTGCAGAAGGGTACGCCAAGGCCACCGGCAAAGTGGGTACGGTGCTCGTCACATCCGGCCCGGGGGCCACGAACACGGTAACGGGCATTGCCGATGCCTACATGGATTCCATTCCCATGGTCGTCTTCACGGGTCAGGTTCCCACGCACCTGATCGGCAACGACGCGTTCCAGGAATGCGACACCATCGGAGTGACGCGCAGCATCACGAAGCACAGCTTTCTGGTCCGGGATGTGCGTGAGCTGGCGGCAACGGTCAAGAAAGCCTACCACATTGCCAGCACCGGTCGCCCCGGTCCGGTCGTCGTGGATCTGCCCAAGGATGTGCTGGCAGCCCGCGCACCGTTCCACTATCCGGAAACCACGTCCATCCGCGGGTACTCCGTGGTGGGCAAGGGAAACCAGGAGCAAGTCCGCAAAGCGGCGCAAATGATCGCCGAAGCGCATCGTCCGCTTTTCTATGTGGGCGGGGGCACGATCATCAGCGGGGGATCGCAAAAGCTGACCGAGCTGGCCCGTCGGACCAAGATTCCGGTGACGACCACCCTCCACGGATTGGGCGCCTTCCCCGAAACCGACCCGTTGTCGGTCGGCATGCTGGGCATGCACGGAACGTACTTTGCCAACATGGCCGTCCAGAACACCGACCTCCTGATTGCTGTCGGCGCCCGGTTCGACGACCGCGTGACGGGCAAGATCGAAGCCTGGGCGCCCCACGCGCGGATCATCCACATCGATATCGATCCGGCCTGTATTTCAAAGAACGTCCCCGTGGACTGCCCCATCCTCGGCGATGTGGCGCAAGTCCTCGACCAGCTCGATCCGCTCATCGAACCGGCTGAACACGACGAATGGCTGGCGCAGATCGACGTCTGGAAACGGGAGTGCCCCATGGACTTCCGTCGGGACGGCAAACTGCGTCCGCAGGAAGTGATCCGGGCCCTCAGGGACCACACCCGCGGCGAGGCGGTCGTGGTGACCGACGTGGGCCAGAATCAGATGTGGGGTGCGCAGTTCTACTCCTATGTCCATCCGCGCAGCCACATCACGTCCGGCGGGCTCGGTACCATGGGCTTCAGCCTTCCGGCGGCCATGGGCGCCGCTCTGGGACTCCGCGGCCAGAACCGGGACGTCATTTCCATCAACGGGGACGGCGGTGTGATGATGAACATCCAGGAACTGGGGGTTGCCGCCGCCCACGGTCTGCCGCTCAAGATTGTCATCCTGAACAACGGCTATCTGGGGATGGTGCGGCAGTGGCAGGAGCTGTTCCACCAGGAACGCTACAGCCACACCCATCTCGAGCCCACCAATCCGGATTTCGTCCGATTGGCGGAGGCTTTCGGTTGCGTCGGCCTGCGCTGCACAGACCCCGCCGACATCCAGGATACCATCGAAGCCGCCTGGGCTGTCACCGACCGACCGGTGGTCATGGAATTCCGCGTCGTGACCGAAGAGAAGGTCTTCCCCATGGTTCCCGCCGGTGCCGCTACCGATAACATGATCACTGCCCAATTCAGTCCGGAGGACTGCGCATGAAGGCTACATCCACCACCGAAACCCAGACCGGGGCCCCTACCGTTCCGGCCCCGGGGTTCACTCCCCAGCAGCTGTTCCGAAAGCAGGCCGCCGGCGAGGCGCTCTCTCCCAATGGAGAGGACAACGTCCATCGGCATGTGCTGACCGTGCTCATCGACAACACCATCGGGGCGCTCAACCGCGTGGCCAACCTGTTTTCGCAGCGGGGCTTCAACCTTGAGAGCGTGACGGTCGGCGAGGCCAAGGATCCCGCACATCGTCGCCTGACGCTTGTCACGACCGGCAACGATCGCATCATCGCCCAGGTGCTCCGGCAACTGAGCGGCCTGATCGACACGATCGAAGTGGACGACCTGACCGACGAGGACCATGTGGAGCGGGAGCTCTGCCTGGTCAAGGTGCGGTGCGCCGCCGCGGACAGGGCCGCCCTCCTGGCCATCGTGGAGGTCTTCCGCGCCAACGTTGTCAACATCACGCCCGACAGTCTGACCTTCGAGGTCACCGGCCCGACAGCCAAGGTCAACGCCTTCATCGGTGTGATGAAGGACTACGACCTGCGCGAAGTGGCCCGAAGCGGCCGCGTGGCCATGCGCCGTAGGCTGGCCTTTGAACACTGATCGAACCCGTCCGAACGCTGGTCGAGCCTGCATTCGAACCCTGATTCCATCCTGACTCTTCCCTGATCCCTTCTTGATCCCTGAACCCATGAACATGCATTACGACGCCGATCTCGGCATCATCCAGAACCGACGCGTTGCCGTCATCGGATTCGGTAGCCAGGGCCATGCCCATGCCCTCAACCTCCACGAAAGCGGAGTCGACGTGGTGGTCGGCCTCCGGGAGGGTTCGCCATCGAAAGCGGAAGTGGAGTCGCACGGCGTGCCGGTAAAGACGGTCTCCGAAGCGGCTGCGTGGGCCGACGTGGTCATGATCCTGATCCCCGACCAACACCAGAAGCGGGTCTACGAAGCCGAAATCCAGACCCACATGACCCCGGGCAAGGCCCTGGGTTTCGGGCACGGGTTCAACGTGCACTACGGGCAGATTGCGCCCCCTCAAGGCGTGGATGTGTTCATGGTGGCCCCCAAATCCCCCGGCCACCTCGTACGGCGGACCTATCAGGAAGGACGTGGCGTGCCGTGTCTGGTGGCCGTGGCCCAGGACGCCACGGGCGGCGCCATGGCGCTGGCCCTGAGCTGGGCCAAGGGCATCGGCGGCACACGGGCCGGCGTGATCGAAACCAACTTCAAGGACGAGACCGAAACCGACCTGTTCGGTGAGCAGGCCGTTCTCTGCGGTGGCAGCGAAGCCCTGATCAAAGCCGGCTTCGAGACGCTCGTCGAAGCGGGGTATTCCCCCGAGCTGGCCTATTTCGAATGCCTGCACGAACTGAAGCTGATCGTCGACCTGTATTACGAAGGCGGACTGGAGCGGATGAACCACTCGGTCTCCGACACGGCCGAGTACGGTGGGTACTCGCGCGGTTCGCGGGTTATTACCGATGCCGTGAAGGCCGAAATGAAGACCATCCTCTCGGAAGTCCAGAGCGGTCAGTTTGCCCGCGAGTGGATTGCCGAATGCGAGGCCGGTTGGCCCAACATGTCCAAACTGCGCCATGCCTCGCTGAACCATCCCATGGAGCGGGTCGGCAAGAAGTTGCGCGGCATGATGTCCTGGTTGCGCAAGCAGCAGCCGGAACCGACTCCCTCGGAAGCCTGAATCAATCGTCCCTGACGGCCGTTTTCATCGTCTGATCGCTGTTTTTCTTCCACCCGCACCCTTTTCCGGATCCGCTCGTGTCCCAAACGCTCCAGATTGCCCTGTTGCCCGGTGATGGCATCGGCCCGGAAGTCACGGCGGCGGCGCGTCGGGTCATGGACCGGGTGGCCGCGCGGGTGGACCTGACCCTTGCATGGGAGGAGTACCCCTTCGGTGGGGCGGCCATCGACGCCACGGGACAACCCTTTCCGGAGTCCACCCGCGCGGCCTGCCAGAGTGCCGATGCGGTGTTCCTGGGCGCCATCGGCGGGCCGCAATGGGACAATCTGGACCCGGCGCGCCGCCCGGAAACCGGACTGTTGGCGCTGCGCAAGGCACTGGGCGCTTTCGCCAATCTCCGCCCTGTCCAGGTACCCGAGTCGCTGGCCCATCTGTCCGTCCTGCCGCCCTCGCGCGTCAGCGGAACGGACCTGGTCGTGGTGCGGGAGCTCACCGGTGGCATCTACTTCGGCCTGCCCCGGCAGCACACGCCGGAGGAGGCCTTTGACACGATGCGCTACTACGCCTGGGAGATCGATCGCATCGCCCGCGTGGCGTTCGAGACGGCGCGGATGCGGCGCGGCCGGGTGGTTTCGGTGGACAAGGCCAATGTCCTGGCGTCTTCACGCCTCTGGCGGGAGCGCGTCATCGAGCGGCATACCGAAGCCTTCTCCGATGTCGAACTGAGTCACATGTACGTGGACAATGCTGCCATGCAGATCGTGCGGGATCCGCGCTCATTCGATGTGATCCTGACCGCCAACCTGTTCGGGGACATCCTCTCCGACCTGTCCTCCACACTGGCCGGGTCCCTCGGGGTGCTGCCATCGGCCTCGCTCGGAGGCACGACGCCCCTTTTTGAACCCGTTCATGGAAGCGCTCCCGAACTGACAGGTCGCAATGTGGCCAATCCGGTGGCGGCCATCCTCAGTGGGGCCATGCTCCTTGATTCGGCCAACCAACCGGTGGCTGCACGGATCATCCGAACCTGTGTCGATGCCACCCTGGCCAGCGGTTGCATGACCGTGGATCTCGATCCCCAGGGCGTACCCACCGACATCTTCACCGAGGCCGTCTGTCGCGAAGTCGACCACATTCCCGATTCCACGTTCACCGATTGAATCCAAGCCTGCCCATGTCTGCCGATCGCGTCATCATTTTCGACACCACGCTCCGAGACGGGGAGCAGGCTCCCGGCGCCGCCATGACGGTGTCCGAAAAAGTCCAATTGGCCCGTCATCTGGCCCGCCTCGGCGTGGACGTCATAGAAGCCGGTTTTCCCGTGTCCTCGCCGGGCCAGTTCGATGCCGTACGCCGGATCGTGCAGGAAGTGGAAGGGCCTGTGATCTGCGCCCTGGCACGTGCCAAGAAGGAGGACATCGAGGCGGCGGGCAAGGCCCTGGTCGGAGGAAAGAAGACCCGGATCCACACCTTCATAGCCACGAGCGACATCCATCTCGAGAGCAAGTTTGCCGACGCCCGCTACGGCTCGACGATCGAGGAAAAAAGGGAAACCGTACTCCGGATGGCCGTCGATGCGGTCCACCAGGCCCGGATCTACACAAAGGACGTGGAATTCAGCGCCGAGGATGCCGGGCGTACAGCCATACCCTATCTCTGCCGGGTTGTGGCCGCCGTGATCGAAGCCGGTGCCACGACCATCAACATCCCGGACACGACCGGCTACTGCATCTCGGATGAGTATGGCGCCCTGATCAGCCAGGTCATGGACGGCGTCGGTCGTCCCGAAGGCGTCGTGTTCTCGACCCATTGCCACGACGATCTGGGACTGGCCGTGGCCAACTCCCTGTCGGGTGTGCAGGCAGGAGCCCGTCAGGTGGAGTGCACGATCAACGGCATCGGGGAGCGCGCAGGGAATGCGGCGCTCGAAGAAATCGTCATGGCCCTGAATGTCCGCCGGGATCACATGAACCTCGAGACCGGCATCCAGCCCGCGCAGCTCATGGCCACTTCGCGGCTCGTTTCCACTTTCACCGGCTTTCCGGTCCAACCCAACAAGGCCATCGTAGGCGCCAACGCGTTTGCCCACGAGGCAGGCATCCACCAGGACGGCGTTCTGAAGAACCGGGCCACTTACGAAATCATGCGGGCGGAGGATGTCGGCCAGGAGGCGGAATCCATTCGCCTCGGCAGGCATTCAGGACGGCACGGCCTTTTTTCCCGGCTCGAACGGCTGGGGATTCCTGTTGCACCCGAAGAAAAGGCAGCCATCTACGAACAGTTCGTGGCGCTGGCCGACCGCAAGAAAGAAATCCACGATTCCGATCTTTTCACCCTGTTCCACTACGAACAAACCGAAATGAACACTCCCTTGTACAAACTGGAACACTTCCACGTCACCGTGGGCTCCGGCATGGAGCCGGAAGCCACGGTACGGGTCCGTGATCTGCACAACGACACCGTGATGGAAGAAAAAGCCTCCGGTGACGGCCCGATCGATGCCCTCTACCGGGCCATCGACCACGCGGTCAATGAAGGCCACGACCTGGTCAACTACTCCATCCGCTCGGTCTCCGAAGGCGCAGATGCCTACGGCGAGGTAAACGTGCTGATCGGACTGGGCGGTCCGCTCTTTGCCGGCAAGGCCTCGAGCACCGACGTCATCGAAGCCTCGGCCCAGGCCTACATGAATGCGCTCAACAGTCTGGCCGCATTCCGCCTCGACAAGGAATCCATCGATTTCGTCGGCAGCGGAATCATGCAGGCCTTCGACAGTCCGAAAGACCAGTAATTCCGAACGGGCGAACCCCATGGGACAGACCATCACACAGAA